>CAJXVG010000214.1 GCA_913061495.1 uncultured Winogradskyella sp. | reverse complement strand
ACGAGATCAGCCTCGGTCTCGTGGGCTCGGAGATGTGTATAAGAGACAGCTCTATGACTTATTTCCTATTAAATGTAACTCAGTAAATTTTTTACATTGACCAATAAATATATCACTTTCTTTATTTAGATAAAGCTATTTTGAAAATAAAGACTTTAATTTTGTAATTAATGAAATATTAACACGACCAAAACATTGTATAAAAATTTATGAATTTATTACAACTATCAACTATGAAAAAGATATTAGCATTCCTTACCATCGGAATATTTTTAAGCTGTAATTCTTCAGCACAGAAGAAAAAAGACAATAAAGCACAAGATAAATTTCCAGTGACCAAAACGGAAAAAGAATGGAAGGCAGAGTTAACGGATGAACAATATTACATTCTCAGAGAAGCTGGCACTGAACGTCCCTTCTCTAGTCCGCTAAATGATAATAAAAGAGAAGGCATATACCATTGTGCTGCTTGTAACACTCCTTTATTTAAAAGTGAACACAAATTTAAGTCTGGTACAGGGTGGCCAAGTTTTGACAGGCCAATTGAAGGCAATGTAGCTTATGGAACGGATAATAAATTAGGTTACAGCCGAAATGAAGAACACTGCGCTACTTGCGGTGGACATTTAGGCCATGTATTTAATGATGGACCGAGAGAAACCACAGGAAAACGCCACTGTATTAATGGAGATGCATTAAAGTTTGTTCCTGAAAAATAAAAGGGAAAACGGCATTTTTATTGAAAATCTTTTAAAACCAAAATACTAAATCCCGAATTTCAATAGAATAGGCACAATTAAAGCCTTGACTTTTTGGAATTCGGGATTTGCAATTTGAAACTTCAATATTGTTAGTGGTTTTTTATACTTTTGTAACTTCAAAATTCAACTAAAAAATTACCCATGAGTAAATACGATATTATAGTTTTAGGAAGTGGTCCAGGCGGATACGTTACAGCAATTAGAGCCTCTCAATTAGGCTTTAAAACTGCAATTATAGAGAAAGAAAATCTTGGTGGTGTATGCCTAAATTGGGGTTGTATCCCAACAAAAGCATTACTGAAATCTGCCCAAGTTTTTGAATACTTAAAACATGCCGAAGATTACGGACTTAAAGTAAAAGATGCGGAGCACGATTTTGATGCCGTTGTAAAACGTAGCCGTGGTGTTGCTGATGGTATGAGTAATGGTGTAAAGTTTTTGATGAAAAAAAATAAAATTGACGTCATTGAAGGTTTTGGAAAACTAAAGACCGGAAAGAAAGTAGATGTTGATGG
The DNA here is from genome assembly GCA_913061495.1 of uncultured Winogradskyella sp. Lineage (GTDB taxonomy): Bacteria > Bacteroidota > Bacteroidia > Flavobacteriales > Flavobacteriaceae > Winogradskyella. The sequence continues at coordinate 3,512 of CAJXVG010000214.1, read as the reverse complement.
AAAAGAATATTCTGCAGATCATATTATAATAGCAACTGGTGCACGCTCTCGCGAGTTACCAAGTTTACCGCAAGATGGTAAAAAAGTAATTGGCTACAGACAAGCTATGACTTTAGACAAGCAACCAAAGAAAATGATTGTGGTTGGCTCTGGTGCAATTGGTGTGGAGTTCGCTTATTTCTATAACTCAATGGGAACTGAAGTTACGGTTGTAGAGTTTTTAGATAAAATTGTTCCAGTAGAAGATGAAGAAGTTTCTAAACAATTAGAGCGATCCTTCAAAAAATCTGGGATTAAAATTATGACATCTTCTGAAGTTACTAAAGTTGATACTTCAGGTAAAGGTGTAAAAGCAACTGTAAAAACTAAAAAAGGAGAAGAAACGCTTGAAGCTGATATCGTTTTATCTGCTGTTGGTATAAAATCAAATATCGAAAAAATAGGGTTAGAAGATGTTGGCATTGCTGTAGATAGGGATAAGATTTTAGTCAACGATTATTACCAAACTAATATTCCAGGTTATTATGCCATTGGTGATGTTACGCCTGGCCAAGCCTTAGCACACGTAGCTTCTGCAGAAGGAATTCTTTGTGTTGAGAAAATTGCAGGTCAACATGTTGAAGCCTTAGATTATGGCAATATTCCTGGCTGTACGTATTGTTACCCTGAAGTTGCAAGTGTAGGTTTAACAGAGGCTCAGGCAAAAGAAGAAGGTTATGATATTAAAGTTGGTAAATTTCCATTTTCTGCATCAGGTAAAGCAAGTGCTTCTGGTAGCAAGGATGGCTTTGTAAAAGTTATTTTTGATGCTAAATATGGTGAATGGTTAGGGTGCCATATGATTGGTGCTGGTGTAACCGACATGATTGCTGAGGCTGTATTAGGAAGAAAGCTTGAAACTACAGGTCATGAAGTTTTAAAAGCAGTTCACCCTCACCCAACAATGAGCGAAGCAGTTATGGAAGCAGTAGCCGCAGCTTATGATGAAGTTATTCACTTATAATATTTTCATTTAAATTAGAATAAAAAAATACAATCCCCAAAAGGATTGTATTTTTTTATATTTACAACAAATGAACCCTATTATTCATCGGTTTAAAATATTAGATTCTCTTAGAGGTATAGCGGCCATACTTGTGTTTATGTACCATATGAAAGGGGTTACATTTCTTACTAACAATAAATTCATAAATTCTTCTGGCATTTTTGTGGACTTATTTTTTATTCTAAGTGGTTTTGTAATATATCATAACTATAAAAAAAGGATAAAAACATATACAGAAGCTAAAACTTTTTTCATTAAACGCTTTAAACGTTTATATCCTTTACATTTTTATACTTTAGTCATAATTATATTAATAGAATTTGTCAAATTAATAACCTATAACTTTTTACCATATGACAAGGCTCCCTTTTATGGAAATAGCATAAGTACCATTTTTACAAATTTATTTCTGTTAAATTCAACTCCTCTGTTTCAAGGGTTTTTATGGAACGGTCAAAGCTGGTCCATAAGCGCAGAGCTATTTTGTTATCTGCTATTCATCATTGTTTCGATCTTTTTTTTTAAAAATCGAAAAAATACTTTAGTAACCACGCTAACTATAATTATCCTTTCTTATTTATTCTTCTTTTTTAAATATGACAATTTTGCCATAATAAGATATTATGAATATAGTTTCGTAAGAGCGTTTATTGGTTTTTTCTTAGGTGTTGGTGTCTATTTACTTAGAGAAAAAACACAAATCAGCCCAAAAGAAAATCGTTTCTTTTTAGCGAGTTTAATGGAACTTTCTTTAATAGTACTTATCGTATATTTAACTTCATTATATTCAATTTTACGAAATCATTATTACATATATCACCTTGTGTTTTCAATAATAATTCTTACCTTTTCTTATGAGAAAGGTATGATATCGTACTTATTTTCAAAGCGTGTTTTTCAGAATTTGGGTTTATGGTCCTATTCAATCTACCTCAACCATATGGCAACAATTTTAATATTTGAAATGATATATATTAAATTATTAAAATTAGAAGGTTTCGTACTTATCCTATCTGAATTAACCTCGATTATTTTCACCTGTATCTACTCTAAATACACTTACAAATACATTGAAAAGCGGTTTTATAAAAAACTAAATGTTACGCATAAATGACTATCTAGAAAGAAAAAAAATGTATTACAATAAAAAAGTCCCTGAGAATAAAATCCGGGACTTTTTATATATAAACAGTTATATGTTTTAAAACATAAAACCTATTCCAAACTGCCAAACTCTATTTTTGGCATCTACTCCATCAAAAAGCGAATCATCTTCAAATATTGTGGTAAGTCCGTATGTATAACGTGCACTTACAAAAAAACCACCATCAAACTTATAGGAAGCTCCAAGCGCTACGCTCGTATCAAAATCCTTTACAGTAGAATCTTCATCATCGATCTCGATATCTCCACCATCAGAATTTGGTTCAAAATCAATTTCTTCATGAATTTTAAATCCAAATTGAGGACCTGCCTCAACACTTAAACCTTTTACCAAATAGGCTTTTAAAAGCAATGGCACTTGAATATAGTCTAATTGGTACTCTACGTTCTCATCCGTGTCAAAAGGATTGTCTTGGTCTATTTCCTCAATATCAAATCCTTGTGCAGAATAAAAGACTTCAGGTTGGAAAGATAAGCGTTCTGAAATCGGAATTTCCAACACCAAACCTGCATTAAACCCTGTTCTGGACGCAACATCTTCAAAATCATCACCACTAAGTGTAGAGAAATTAACACCTCCTTTAGCTCCTAACTGAATTTGCTTAGAATCTGACTGGGCAGAAGCGCTAAATAATACAAAAGCGAATAACGATGTACTTAAAATTAATTTCTTCATTTTTTTGTTTTTTTTGGGTTAATGCCTCAAAAGTAATAGGAGAAATTGCTCGTACAAGTTGTATTAACGCTAGTTTAACAAACGTTTAAAATTGAATAAAAATTAATAGTGAGAATAAAAATTTTAATTGTGTCCTTTTGCAAAAAAGAATGCTTCTGAAAGAAAAAATGTGTTAAAATTTATAAAAAACTCTGAAGTGCCAACTCATAGCTTTGCAACCCAAAACCAACAATAACACCTTTTACATTTGGTGCAATGTAAGATTGATGCCTAAACTCTTCTCTGGCAAACGTATTTGAAATATGAACCTCGATAACGGGAGTTTCAACCGCTTTTACAGCATCAGCTATACCCACAGACGTATGTGTATAAGCTGCAGCGTTTAAAATAACACCATCATAAGAGAAACCAGTTTCTTGAAGTTTATCAATAATTTCACCTTCAATATTTGATTGAAAATGTTCTAACGACACCTCAGGATATTTTTCAACAATGGTATCAAAAAACTCTGTAAAGGATAGGTTACCGTATATATTCGTTTCGCGTTTACCCAAAAGATTTAAATTGGGACCGTTAATAATAATAAGTTCTGTCTCTTATACACATCTCCGAGCCCACGAGACCGAG
>CAJXVG010000213.1 GCA_913061495.1 uncultured Winogradskyella sp. | reverse complement strand
TCTACACGTAAGGAGTCGTCGGCAGCGTCAGATGTGTATAAGAGACAGATATTAAGCTACGCAAGTAATAGCAAGGGAAATACGGTTATTTGTTGATAACTTTAGGCATTTGTTAATAAACGTATGCATTTCGTCGGGTTTTTTATAATACCAATAGTCATAAGGGTTTACAGCAGTTTGGCAGATTCAGAAAAATCAAAACCGTTTAAAAGAGACTTTACATCCATTTTTCGTTTTCCCGGAAGTTGTAATTTCTTTATAATAATGAAGCCTCCTTTACAGGCAACTCTTATTGTATCTTTTGAAGAAATTATACGTCCATTTTCAAAATTATGCTTTTCATCCAATTTTTCTACATCATAAATTTTAATAGTTAATTGCTCGGTTTCTCCATTATCTAAATAACACCAAGCCGTCGGAAAAGGATTTAATCCACGTATCTTATTATATATGGTGTCTAAATTTTTGTTCCAATCTATTTTGCAATTATCCCTATTAAGTTTATATGCTGTTTTTAAATCTTGTGTTTTTGGCTGTATTTCAGTTTTCACCCTGTCGTTTTCAATTTGTTTAACGGTTTCAATCACAAGATTACTACCAATGTCCATGAGCGTATCGTGTAGTTCGCCAACAGTAGTATTTTTTCCAATTTTAACGTTTTCACTTTTAATAACAGCTCCTGTGTCAATTTTTTCATCAATAAAAAACGTTGTTACACCTGTTTCAGTTTCACCATTAATAATAGCCCAATGAATTGGTGCAGCTCCTCTATATTGAGGCAACAGGGAAGCGTGAAGGTTAAAAGTTCCAAATTCTGGCATTTGCCAAACTACTTTAGGTAACATTCTAAACGCTACTACAATCTGGAGATTGGCGTTAAGTGATTTTAATTCTGCAATAAATTCTTCAGATTTTAAATTTGTTGGTTGCAACACTTTCAACTTATGCGTTATTGCAAATTCTTTCACGGCAGAAGCTCTTAACTTTTGGCCACGGCCAGCAGGTCTATCAGGAGCGGTTATTACGCCGACTACATCATAGTTATTTTCTAAAAGCGCATTGAGTGTTGACACAGCAAAATCTGGCGTGCCCATAAAAACTATACGTAAGTTGCGTTTTGTTGTCATATAAGTCTGTAAGTATTGCAGTCTGTTATTTTTATAGTATTGGCTTCGATTAATTCCTTTAGGTTTAAAAGTAGCTCTTTCTCTGTGCATTGCAATTGTAGCAAGAGTTCTCTTGAACTTATTGCTTCTTCCTTTAAAATAGTAATAATTTGCTTTTTAATCTCTGTGTTGCTAGATGATTTCAATATTGAATTTTTACTAACACAAACGGAACACTTTCCGCAGTTTTTAGTTGGCTTCTCACCAAAATAATTTAGTAATTGTCGACTTCTGCATAAGGTGTCATTTTTAATATAATCTAAAACAGCTTCAATCTGTTTGTGTTTTAAATTGTGCTGTTGTTTAATGGATTTTACAATAGGATTAATGGTAATATCATCTTCGCGAGGTTTTAGAAACGTGATTTCAGAATCGGTATTGGCGATTTGAAGACTTATAATTTCGTCCTTTTCTAATCTTTCAAGCTTTGCTATCACCGTTTTTTCGGAAAGGTTTGACTTTTGAATTATTAAATTCAAGTTCACTTTGGTTTCATAATCAAAAATGCCACCATAAGTTCTCAAAAGCACTTTAACGAGAGTGTTTAATTCTAAATGGGTTTCCAAATAATGAAATAGTGCTGCATTTGTTGTTAAAAACTGAATCTTGGTTCTAAAATTAAAATGCTGGGTCATTGCTATTATCGAATTCCGATCTAACAATTGTAGCGCATTATAAGTTATACTGGCATTCAATTTATAAATTGAGCAAAAGGATTTAAAATCGAATTGATGCATGGTGTTTTCACCTTCGCCATAAGGCACTTGAAAATAATTGCACAATTTGTTAAACACCTTTTTTACAAAATCAATGGATGGTAGCGTATTTAAAAACTGACTTTTTAGATGGTCTTCATCAATATGTTGTTTTAAAATAACAGCGTGAGCTTCCTTTCCATTTCTGCCAACTCTACCAGCTTCTTGGTAGTAACTTTCTAAACTTTCGGGTAGGTTAAAATGGATGACAGACCTAACATCGGCTTTGTCAATACCCATTCCAAAAGCTGTGGTTGCCACCATAATCTGCTTTTGGTTATTAGTCCAGTGTTGAAGCCGTTCTTGCTTTTCTTTATTTGTAATACCTCCATGATAAAATGTGGAAGAAAACCCTTTGGTCTCTAAGAAATTATGGATATCTGTTGTTGCTCTTCTATTTCTTACGTAGATAATGGAAGACCCTTTATGTTTTTTTAAGAGACGTTCTAGCTGATAAAGTTTATCATCAGTATGGATAACTCCATATACAATATTTGGTCTTTCAAAAGATGCCTTAAAAATTTTTGGAGCGACAAAATCAAGATTTTCAACGATATCATCAACAATATTATGTTTTGCGGTAGCTGTTAAGGCAATACAATTAACATGTGGATGAATTTGACGCAAAAGCCCAATATTTTTGTAGGCTGGTCTAAAATCATTTCCCCATTGACTAATACAATGGGCTTCGTCTACAGCAATTAGGTTTACTTGCATACGCTGCAAACGTTCTTGTACCAATGTTTGCTGTAAACGCTCAGGCGATAGGTATAAAAATTTGTAATTACCAAAAATACAATTATCCAATTGTATGTCTAATTCGCTGTAAGACATGCCTGAAGTTAAAGCAATAGCCTTAATACCTTTAGCTTTTAAGGTATTTACTTGGTCTTTCATCAGAGCAATCAAGGGAGAGACAACAATGCAAATACCATCTTGAATCAATGCCGGAATTTGAAAGCAAACCGATTTACCTCCACCTGTTGGTAATAACGCAAAGGTGTCTTCGTGGTTTAAAACCGAAGTAATAATTTCTTCTTGAAGCGGTCTAAAGGAAGTGTGTTGCCAATAACGCTCTAAAACTTCTAAAGGATGCATTACTGCAAATTTAAGAACTCTAGAATAAAATCAGCTCGTTTTTTAACAGAACCGATTGGTACATCTATAAGTTGGTATCCAAAGCGTTTGTATGTTTTAATCAAATGATCATGAATTTCGATCGCTTGTTCAAAATTTTCGTAACGTTCATTGTCACTTACAAAGATGTCTTTCCAGGGAGCCACAACAAAAATTGCGTCATACTTATAAATATTACAAGTCTCAATAAAATGCTTAGGATATTTTTCGTCAGTATAATCCATGTATGCCAAAACGTCTGGTAAACCTCTGTCTAAAAAAACTATGGATTCCTTTTCTTTTGCTGCATTTTTAAATTGTTGTGTTCTGCCTTCAAGAAGCTTCTCGCTAAATAAAAAGGGGTCGGTTAAAAAGAGTTGGTCAATACCGTCTTTTCTGGCTTGTAAGGTTATTTCTCTAGAAACTTCATCATAGCACAAAAAACCTTTCGATTTTAAATGATTGATTATGGATGTTTTTCCTGTACCAGGACCACCAGCAATAACAATTTTTTTTGGATTCAAATTGGCAATATTTTTGCAGTAAAATTCGTGATTAATTATTAAACATAAAAATGTAAAGTTAAGTGTATCTTTGCATTTGAAAAATAGCACTATGAATAGCTCTAAAAAAACAGACGAATTTTACGAAAAACTAAAATCACAACTCTACGATACAGCTCTTTGGCCATCTGAATATCTTTATAAGTTTATAGTACTTTCAAAAGGAACGGGAATTAAGGATATTGAATCACTTTTTGATAATTTGGGTGCAGTAATTAGAACCACTCCTTCAAAAAATGGAAAATATACCAGTGTTTCTATTAATGTAAAACTAAAAAACCCAGAACAGGTGATTGAAAAATACAAGGAAGTTGCAGAACAAGTTGAAGGAGTAATTTCTCTATAGATTTTCTGTTAACCTTAGTATTTTTTTGTACTTTGCACCAAAACCTATAATACTACGGGTTTTATATTTATTTACTACACATTTTTACAATTTTGATTGACGATTTAGAATACAACACAGAACGAGAGCATTTGATAATTCCAGAATACGGACGTCATCTCCAAAAGATGATTAATCATGCTAAGTCCCTTGAAACAAAGGAAGAACGGAACAAAGTGGCAAAGTCCATTATTGCCGTAATGGGAAATTTGCAACCACATTTAAGAGATGTGCCAGATTTTCAGCATAAACTTTGGGATCAGCTTTTTATAATGTCTGATTTTGAATTGGATGCAGATTCACCCTATCCAAAACCTTCAGAAGAAGAATTAACAGCTGGGCCAGAACCATTAAAGTACCCGCAAAATCATCCAAAATATCGTTTTTACGGAAACAATATAAAGACCATGATTGATGTTGCTGTTACGTGGGAAGATGGAGATCTAAAAGAAGCGTTGGTTTTAACCATAGCTAATCATATGAAGAAGTGTTTCCTTAACTGGAACAAAGACACTGTAAAAGATGATGTTATCTTTAATCATCTGTACGAGCTATCTGGAGGGAAAATTAACTTAAAAAACAGTGAAGAGGATTTAACGGATGCATCAAGTTTAATGCGCTCAAAATCTAAGTACAGTAAAAACAGTTCTAAAAAATCTAATAAAAAGAAATATTCCAACAACAGAAAACGTTATTAAAACGAATGGGAACATTTAAAATTGAAGGTGGTCATCAACTCAAAGGAAGCATAAAGCCACAAGGAGCAAAAAACGAAGCTTTACAAATTTTATGTGCTGTTTTACTGACTCCAGAAACGGTTACAATAAACAACATACCAGACATTGTAGATGTAAACAAGCTCATTACTCTTTTGGGTAATCTTGGAGCTGTCTCTTATACACATCTCCGAGCCCACGAGACCGAGGCTGAT
>CAJXVG010000212.1 GCA_913061495.1 uncultured Winogradskyella sp. | reverse complement strand
GAGATCAGCCTCGGTCTCGTGGGCTCGGAGATGTGTATAAGAGACAGCATAAATACCGTGAAATGTTTTTCCATTAAGGTGTTAAAAACAACTATAAAAAACTTAAATATTGAGAAAGTGAGTTTCAATTCTTATAAGTGTGTTGGGAATTATACGTAAAAATAACCTTTATTTTAATTATTGAGAAAATACGTCTATAAGTTGAAGAATATATCTACCATAATAAGAGAGTTTTATAATTTACAAGACAGCTTTAATAATTAAACATCCCAAAATCTAAATTTAAATAAAGAACCCTATTTTTGCAGAAAACAGTAAATTAGTTTTGTGCATCATTTCTAAAGACATACAAAAAGCTATTAAACTTCTAAACAATGAAGAATTAGTCGCCATACCAACAGAAACGGTCTATGGCCTAGCAGGTAACATTTATTCAGAAAAAGCTATAAAAGCAATTTTTGAAACCAAAAAACGTCCGTTTTTTAATCCGTTGATTGTTCATATTTCTAATATCGAATATCTAGAAACCGTTGTTGAGGAGATTCCTAAAAAAGCAAAATTGTTAGCTGAAGCTTTTTGGCCAGGACCAATAACTTTAGTCTTAAAAAAGAAATCTATAATACCAGATCTTATTACTGGCGGAAAAGATACAGTTGCTGTAAGAATACCAAATCATCCTCTTACACTACAATTACTAAACCAGCTTAATTTCCCTTTGGCAGCACCCAGTGCCAATCCGTTTAATAGAATAAGCCCAACAAAGGCTGAGCACGTAGAAAATTATTTTAAGGACGATATAAAAATGGTTTTAGATGGAGGTGTATGCAAAAGTGGTATTGAATCTACAATAATAGGTTTTGAAGATGATGAGCCTATTGTTTATCGTCTGGGCTCAACTTCTATTGAAGATATTGAAACGGTTGTTGGTAAGGTTGAAATTAAAAATAAAAAGAAAGCCAATCCTGAAGCACCAGGAATGCTTGCAAGACACTACGCACCCAATACAAAGATGATTTTATCCAGCAAGATTTCTGAAATAATTAAAAATTACGAAACCCAAAAAATTGGTGTTTTAGTTTTTAGTGAAAAGATTATAAATAAAAATATTTTTTCACAAATCATACTTTCAAAAAAAAGAAATCTCCCAGAAGCTGCATCTAACTTGTACGAAGCTTTGCATACTTTAGATAAGCAACATCTAGATATCATTATCGCAGAGAAATTTCCAAATGAAGGGCTTGGAAAATCCATAAACGATAGATTGACAAGAGCAACAAAAAACTCTTAAAAATTAGTATTGCTATTGGTTAAAATTTTTTTTAACTTAATAAATTATTAATTCATTTTTCACATGAAAAACATATTGGTAGCCATAGACTTTAGGGATAACGAAAAGCTTCTTTTAGATAAGGCCCAATCTCTTGCAAGCAAATTTATGGCCAAAGTATGGTTAATTCATATTGCAGCACCAGACCCAGATTTTGTAGGCTTTAGCGTTGGCCCTCAATACATAAGAGATAATCACGCTTCTGAATTAAGGGAAGAGCACAGAAAACTTCAAGATTATGCAGACCGTTTAAATGATAACGACATTGAATGCGAAGGCCTAATGATACAAGGTGCTACCACAGAAATGATATTGACAGAAGCTAAGAAACTAAAAATAGATCTTGTTATTACTGGCCATGAAGAACATGGCTTTTTCTATAAAGCACTCTATGGAAGCGTATCAAACAAACTCATAAAGGAATCGAAAATACCAATTTTAATTGTTCCACTAGACTAAAAAACACTATACTACCTACTTCTGTTTAAACTAAAATTATCTTCATCAAAAGGTTTTATGAATTGAATAAATTTTGGTGAATTACAGAATGCTGATTTTCAGCACAAAAATAAATTCCTCAACGTTTGGAAATCCAATTGTTTATCGTAAATTTGCAAACTCTTTTTTGAAGAGGAATGTTTAATCTTTTGCGTTGTGAAGCGCAATAATAAATCAAATTAGTGTGGACACATTAAGCTACAAAACAGTTTCTGCTAACAAAGCTACCGTTAATAAGGAGTGGGTTTTAGTTGATGCTGAAGGACAAACTTTAGGTCGCTTAGCTTCAAGAGTAGCAATACTTTTACGAGGTAAGCACAAACCTAATTTTACGCCACACGTTGATTGCGGTGACAACGTAATTGTTGTAAACGCAGAAAAAATCAACTTAACGGGTAACAAATGGACGGAAAAAAGTTATATCCGTCACACAGGTTATCCAGGTGGTCAAAAAAGCCTGACAGCTACTGAATTGTTTGAGAAAGACCCAAGCAGATTAGTAGAAAAGTCAGTAAAAGGAATGTTACCTAAAAATAAATTAGGTGCAGTTCTTTTTAGAAATTTAACCGTTGTTTCTGGTACAGAGCATGCTCACGCTGCACAAAAGCCAAAGACAATAAAATTAAACGAAATTAACTAATGGAAGTAATTCACAAAATTGGCCGTAGAAAGACGGCTGTTGCCCGTGTGTACGTTGCCAAAGGAAAAGGTAACATCACGGTGAACAAAAAAGACATGGCGGCTTACTTTACTACTGGAACACTTCAGTACAAAGTAAACCAACCTTTAGCCTTGACTAACAATGATGGCAACTTTGATATTACTGTTAACGTATATGGAGGTGGTATCACCGGTCAGGCAGAAGCAATACGTTTAGGCCTTTCTCGTGCAATGTGCGAGTTAGACCCAGAAAACAGAACGATATTAAAGCCAGAAGGTCTATTAACTAGAGATCCAAGAATGGTAGAGCGTAAGAAATTCGGACAGAAGAAAGCGCGTAAGAAATTCCAGTTCTCTAAACGTTAATATCCAAACAACACTTAATTCAGAACTTGTTTTTTCAGGTTCTGAATTATTTTATTTTATTGAAAATTCTGAAACAAATTCAGAGCAATTAAAAAGAACCCAAAATAATTTTGGGACAAAGTTTAGCATCTAAATGATTGAGGCAAGCACAAGCGACCACTCAACCATTGCTAATTTAACAGAACGTAAACTATTACAAAATGGAAAAAGTAGAAGTAAAAGAATTACTTGACGCAGGTGTACATTTCGGTCACCTCACACGTAAGTGGAACCCAAACATGGCTCCCTACATTTATATGGAGCGTAACGGCATTCATATTATTAACCTTTACAAAACAGTAGCTAAGATTCAGGAAACTGGTGACGCATTAGCTAAAATAGCAGCTTCAGGAAAAAAAATCCTTTTCGTTGCTACTAAGAAACAAGCAAAAGAAATCGTTGCTGACAAAGCTGGTGCTGTAAACCAACCTTACATTACAGAACGTTGGCCAGGCGGCATGTTAACTAACTTCGTAACTATTAGAAAAGCGGTTAAAAAAATGGCTTCTATTGATAGAATGAAGAAAGATGGAACGTTTGATTCATTATCTAAAAAAGAACGTTTACAAGTTAACCGTCAGCGTGCAAAGCTAGAAAAAAACTTAGGTTCTATTTCTGATATGACACGTTTACCAGGCGCTTTATTCGTGGTAGATATAATGCGTGAGCATATTGCAATCAAAGAAGCTCAAAAATTGAACATTCCAATTTTTGCAATGGTTGATACAAATTCTGATCCACGTGAAGTAGATTATTTAATTCCAGCAAACGATGATGCTTCAAAATCTATCGAAAAAATTATGTCTTTCGTAACCTCTGCAGTTGAAGACGGATTGAACGAGAGAAAGTCTGAACGTGCTGAGAAAGAAGCTAAGTCTAAAAAGTCTGAAGCTAAACCAGAAAGAAAATCTGAGGAAAAGTCAGAAAAGAAATCTGAAGCTAAGCCAAAAGCTGCTAAAAAAGCAAAGGCAACAGCTGAAGAAGAAGAATAAATAACATTTAAAAAATATATAAAAGTCGTTTAATTCTTTTCTTTGTAGAAATTTAATTAATCGACTTTTTTTAAATTAAAAAACTATGGAAAATACCGTAAAAGTTACAGCAGCAGAAGTAAACAAGCTAAGACAAGCAACTGGTGCTGGTATGATGGATTGTAAAAAAGCTTTAGTGGAAGCTGGTGGTGATTTTGACAAAGCAATTGAGGTTTTACGTAAAAAAGGACAAAAAGTAGCAGAAAAAAGAGCTGATAGAGATTCTTCTGAAGGTGCTGCTGTTGCTAAAATCAATGACGACAACACATCTGGTGTAGCTATTGTTTTAGGATGTGAAACTGATTTTGTTGGTAAAAATGAAAATTTCGTGAAATTAGCAAATGATTTAGCTGATATCGCATTAAACCAAAATACAAAAGAAGACTTTTTAGCAGCTGATTTTGATGGAATGACAGTTGCAGAAAAATTAACTGAGCAAACTGGTGTTATTGGTGAAAAATTAGATATCACTGCTTTTGAAAGATTAGATGCAACTTATGTTGGTCAATACGTACACATCAATAAAATTGCTGCTTTGGTAGGGTTGTCTGCAAAGGTAGACAACGTTGAAACTTTAGTAAAAGATGTAGCTATGCAAGTAGCTTCAATGGGAGCAACAACATTATCTTTTAAAGATTTTGACCCAGAATTTATCTCATCAGAAACTGAAGCTCGTATTGCAGTTATAGAAAAAGACAATATTGAATTAGGGCGTTTAGGTAAAACCTTAAAAAATGTTCCAAAGTATATTTCTATGGCTCAATTAACTCCAGAGGTTTTAGCTGAAGCTGAAGAAGCTGCTAAAGAAGAATTGAAAGCTGAAGGTAAGCCAGAGAAAATATGGGATAGAATTTTGCCTGGAAAAATGGAGCGTTTCATTTCTGACAACACAACTTTAGATCAAGAAAAAGCACTTTTAAACCAAAAGTTTATTAAAGACGAAAAGCAAACTGTTGCTGAATATGTTAAGTCTTATGGCTGTCTCTTATACACATCTGACGCTGCCGACGAC
>CAJXVG010000211.1 GCA_913061495.1 uncultured Winogradskyella sp. | reverse complement strand
CGAGATCAGCCTCGGTCTCGTGGGCTCGGAGATGTGTATAAGAGACAGATATATATAGGTATATCTTTGTGGACTAAATTTTATACTATATATAATGATAAAAGTTACTCTACCCGATGGCTCTGTTAGATCTTATGATAAAGGTGTAACCCCTATTGAAGTAGCAAAAGATATTAGCGAAGGATTTGCGCGGAATGTTATATCTGCAAAATTTAATGATTCAGTTGTTGAAACCACTACTCCACTTTCAACGGATGGTAATCTTGTATTATATACGTGGAGAGATGGCGCTGGCAAAAAAGCGTTTTGGCATTCTTCTGCTCATGTTTTGGCACAGGCTCTTGAAGAGTTATACCCTAACGTTAAACTTTGGGTTGGTCCGGCTATTGAAAATGGGTTTTATTACGATCTTGATTTAGGAGAAGGGACAATTTCTGAAAAGGATTTTAAAACTATTGAAAATAAAATGCTGGAAATTGCAAGAGATAAACACGACTTTAATATGCGTGATGTGTCTAAAGCTGATGCTCTTGATTATTATAAAGGTAAAAATCAGTATAAAGTTGACCTAATTGAGAATCTTGAAGATGGTACCATCAGCTTCTGCGACCACTCTACTTTTACTGATTTATGCCGCGGTGGCCATATTCCAAATACAGGAATCATAAAAGCAGTTAAGATTTTAAGTGTTGCAGGGGCATATTATAAAGGTGATGAAAATGAAAAACAATTAACTAGAGTTTACGGCATTTCGTTTCCAAAGCAAAAAGAATTGACTGAATACCTTCACCTACTAGAAGAGGCAAAAAAACGTGATCACAGAAAACTTGGCAAAGAGCTAGAACTTTTTACATTTTCGCAAAAGGTTGGGCAAGGTCTTCCGCTTTGGCTTCCTAAAGGAGCTGCTTTGCGAGAACGATTAGAAAATTTTCTTAAAGCTGCACAGAAAAAAGCAGGTTATGAAATGGTTGTGACTCCACATATAGGACAGAAAGAACTTTACGTTACTTCTGGGCATTTTGCGAAATATGGTGAAGATAGCTTTCAGCCAATCAATACACCTACTGAAGGAGAGGAATTTCTTTTAAAACCAATGAACTGCCCTCACCATTGTGAAATTTACAATAACAAACCTTATTCATATAAAGAGTTACCAAAACGCTTTGCTGAGTTTGGGACTGTTTATAGATATGAACAAAGTGGAGAACTACATGGCTTAACCCGTGTAAGAGGGTTTACACAAGATGATGCTCACATATTTTGTACGCCGGATCAACTGGATGCTGAGTTTAAAGAAGTTATTGATTTAGTATTGTATGTGTTTGGTTCATTAGGGTTTGAAAACTTTACAGCACAAGTCTCTTTGAGGGATACTGAAAATCCTGAAAAATACATTGGTAGCAACGAGAATTGGGAAAAGGCTGAAACTGCTATTTTAAATGCAGCAAAAGACAAAGGCTTAAACTTTGTTGTTGAAACTGGTGAAGCGGCTTTTTATGGACCAAAGTTAGATTTTATGGTAAAAGATGCTCTTGGAAGACAATGGCAGTTGGGTACCATTCAGGTAGATTACAATTTACCAGAACGTTTTGATTTAACTTACAAAGGCAGTGATAACGAACTACACCGACCAGTTATGATACACCGTGCTCCTTTTGGAAGTATGGAACGTTTTATAGCTATTTTACTGGAGCATACTGGTGGGAATTTTCCTCTTTGGTTGATGCCAGAACAAGCAATTATTATCTCAATAAGTGAGAAATATGAAAAATACGCCGAAAAAGTTTTAACTTTGCTAGAAAATGACGAAATTCGCGCCCTCACAGATAACAGGAATGAAACTGTAGGTAAGAAAATTCGTGAAGCCGAAATGCAAAAGTTTCCGTTTATGATTATCGTTGGTGAGCAAGAGGAAAAAGACAATACAATAACTGTCCGTGAGCACGGTGGAGAAGAACTTGGTACGATAAGTGTTATTGAGTTTTCGGAAATTGTAAAACAAAGAGTAAATAACAGTTTAAAGATTTTTAAATAAATAAGTTTAATTTAAATACATAAGTCATAGCAATACGTAGAAACAGAAAGAGTTACAACAGACGTGCAGCCCAAGAGGATAAGCACCGTATTAATTCTAAGATAAGATCAGAAGAAGTAAGGGTCGTAGGAGATAATGTTGAAGTGGATATTTATCCCATAAAAAAAGCATTAGCTATTGCTGACGAACAGGGTCTTGATCTTGTTGAGATATCGCCAGATGCGAAACCTCCTGTTTGTAAAGTTATGGATTATAAAAAATTCCTTTACGAACAGAAGAAACGTGAAAAAGCTTTAAAATCAAAAGCGTCTAAAGTTGTTGTTAAGGAGATAAGATTTGGTCCAAATACAGACGACCATGATTACGAATTTAAGAAAAAGCATGCTGAAAAATTCTTAAAAGATGGTGCAAAGCTAAAAGCCTTTGTGTTTTTTAAAGGACGATCTATTGTATTTAAGGAGCAAGGACAAATCTTGTTATTAAGATTAGCCCAAGATCTTGAAGAATACGGTAAGGTAGAACAAATGCCAAAACTTGAGGGTAAACGTATGATTATGTTTATCGCACCAAAGAAAAAGTAATAAATAACTAAACCTAGTTTAGTTTAAAGATAAGCGAAACGTAAATTTAAAAGAGGACAAAATGCCTAAAATGAAAACAAAATCGAGTGCTAAGAAACGTTTCAAACTAACTGGCACTGGTAAGATTAAGAGAAAGCACGCTTTTAAGAGTCATATATTGACAAAAAAATCTAAAAAGCGTAAGCTTAAGTTAACTCACGATGCTTTAGTACATAAAGCAGACGAGGACAATGTTAAAACCATGTTGCGTTTAAAGTAACACCGTTTTAACCGGTTAAACAATTTATAAACCCTGGAGTTAGGCAAAATAATTTAGCAAGTACCATTTATTTGGTCGCCTACTACAAAAAACAATTAAAGAAATGCCAAGATCAGTAAATTCAGTTGCGAAAAGAGCCAGAAGAAAAAAGGTTCTTAAGCAAGCAAAAGGTTACTTTGGAAGACGTAAAAACGTTTGGACAGTAGCAAAGAACGCGGTTGACAAAGCGATGCAATATTCGTACAGAGACCGTAGAAATAAAAAGAGAACATTCCGTTCGTTATGGATAATGCGTATTAACGCAGGTGCAAGACAGCATGGAGTGAGCTATTCAAAATTTATGGGAGGATTAAAAGCTAACAATATTGACTTAAACCGTAAGGTTTTAGCTGATTTAGCTATGAACCACCCAGAAGCTTTTGAAGCAATAGTAAACAAAGTTAAGTAAGGCTTTTAGCCAAATTAATAACAACATTTCGCTTTAATAGAAAATCCGATTCTCACGAATCGGATTTTTTTATGCTCTATTTATTGAGAATACTTTTAAAACTTCCTGTTTACCCTTAAGCTGCAAATTGCCAATTTCTTTACTGACATATTTTGTTTTTAGTTTTACTCTTTTCAACAATTCTTCAGAAATCAATAAAGCTTCATCATATTTATTACACTCGTCTTGTATTCTGGCTGTGGTATTTATAACATCGCCATGAAATGCTAATTCTTTCTTAACTATTCCTACTTCAGCAATAATCAATTTTCCTCCATGTAAACCCGCTTTAAAAAAAGGTACTAAACCATATTCTCGTTTATAATACCTGGAACGCCTGTTCAACGTTTTCATAAAGGCAAAATACAGGGCAATACAATTATTGTTTCTAAGGCCTTTACCTATGGGCCAACTCACCACTGCTTCATCACCAACATACTGATATATTTCACCATTATAGCGATTCACAACTTTATTTAAATCAAAAAAACAGTCTTGTAGTAATTGGCTATACTTATAATGACCCAGTTTCTCCGCTATTGTTGTTGAAGATTTTAAATCCACAAACATAAATAACCGCTCTTCCTCAGTTGGTTTACGGTATTTCCCTATAAGCATATTGAGAAGAATACCTCTTCCAAATTTTTCATTTGCTATTTTTACAAAAAGAAAAATAAATGATGCTATAAAAAAATAGGTAGTGGCTAGCCAAAATAGAAAACTGGTTTTCCACCAACCTCTTTGGTTTGGTAGATCTATATCCATTTCTAACTCTATCAATCGGATTATAAATGTTAAAGAAAACACTAAAACGACTATATAAAGGCAAAATTTAATAACCACGGACAGCCCTAAATAAATCCTTTTAGTTATAAATTTTTCAAATAAAAACTCAATTATAGCATAAAAAAAACCAACTAATATTCCTAAAATTATACCATAATGAATCCATTCTGTTATTGGCACTTCATATTTTGGATTAACAATCATTTCTCCTTGTTCTTCTCCATAGGCTAAAAAGCGTATAAGTATGAAAAACACAAAAGCCAAAGTCCAAAAAATGTTGGCAAAAAGTAATTGCTTAAAGAAGAGTTTGAAGTTGTACCACATAACTTATTAAGTTTTCTGCTTTTTCTTCTTCGCAGCAGGGAACAATACATTATTTAGAATTAAACGGTAACCAGGAGAAGTTGGGTGCAAATCAAGTTCAGTTTTTGGATCACCTACTCTATGAGTATAATCCTCAGGGTCATGTCCGCCGTAAAAGGTAAAAAAACCTTTACCTTTTATTCCGTGAATGTATTTGGCCTCTCCATTGGTTCTGTTTTCGCCCATTACCAAAACATTAGATTTTATTTGATCTCTTGTAAATGATGTGGTCTGTCCCATAAAACCTTTTACCAATGCGGTATGATTTTGGGTGAGCATGGTTGGAATAGGATCCCATTTTGCCGAATATTCCATTAATGAAAAATAATCCGTTGGTTTTGGTATTTGACGTTTTCTAGTCATGTCTATAGATGAAAACTCATAGATATTAGGACCTGTCTCTTATACACATCTCCGAGCCCACGAGACCGAGGCTGATCTCGT
>CAJXVG010000210.1 GCA_913061495.1 uncultured Winogradskyella sp. | reverse complement strand
TACGAGATCAGCCTCGGTCTCGTGGGCTCGGAGATGTGTATAAGAGACAGTCCAAATATAGGTAAGCATGCACCCAGTAAAGGTAGAAATTTAAGAGTCTCTATTAGACGTGTGAAATCTGTGATTGGGAAATATCAAAAAAACATAAACATCTCAACCGACGAAGGCTCAAGCGTATTAAAACTAGAACTAACAGAAACTATACCTCAAAAATCAATTGATATCTTAAATCAGCTTATAAAGGAGTATAATAGAGATGTGATTAATGATAAAGAAGAGGTTATAAAAGTGACCTCTGACTTCATCAATAATAGATTACAAATAGTATTTAAAGAACTTGAGGAAGTTGATTTTACTGCTGAACAGCTTCAGAAAAGAAATAATCTAACAGCATTAAACTCTCAAGCAGATTTATATCTCCAAAGTGAAAAGCAGACTGAAGCCCAAATTAATCAAACATCAAATACTATTCAGATGATTGATTATTTAAAAGAAGAGATAGGACAAAAAAACAAGAGTTCAGATTTATTGCCACCAAATATTATTGAGGATCCAAATATCGCTCAGGTTACTAAAAGTCATAATGAATTAGTGGCACAACGTGATAGGATTCTAAAAAATTCTAGTGAGAAAAACCCAATTGTTATAAATCTCAACAACCAAATTGACGCTCTAAAAATGAATTTAGAAAATTCATTAGAAAACTTAAAGAAAACAAATCAAATTACTCTAAATAATCTTAATAAAGAGGAGGCTAGAATTCGTGGCCAATTATATACTGCGCCTACAAAACAGCGACAACTTCGGGACATTGAGCGTCAACAAGGCATTAAAGAATCATTGTATTTATATCTCCTTGAGAAAAGAGAGGAATCTGCAATTAGCCTAGGTATGTTCTCACCCAATGCTAAGGTGATCGATCATGCTTACTCCTCTTTTTTGCCAGTTGCACCAAATGTTACAATTACCTATTTGGCAGCGATTATATTTGGCTTAGCAATTCCGATTGGGCTTATTTACGTAACAAATATGCTTGATACTAAAATCTATAGAAAAGAAGATTTAGTCGAAATTTTAGATATTCCGTATTTAGGAGATATTCCCAAAACTTCTTCAAAAGAGAAGCTTATAAAAAAAGTAGATTATTCTCCCAAAGCTGAATCGTTCAGAATTGTGAGATCAAATGTAGATTTTATGCTTAAAGGCATAGAGAAACGTGCTAAAAAAATATTCATTACTTCTACAAAAGCTCAAGAAGGTAAATCACATACAAGCACTAATTTAGCCTCATCAATCTCTTTCTCGGAGAAGTCTGTTCTTTTGATTGAAACTGATATTAGAGTTCCAAAAATTATGGATTATTTAAATCTAAAAGACAACTCTACCAAAGGTCTATCAGATTACATTGTTGATAAATCTATAAAACCTCAGGATATAGTTATTAAGCATAAAGACAATCCATTTCTTGATATCATACCATCTGGAACGATTCCTCCCAACCCATCTGAGTTATTGATGAGCGACCGTGTGGAAGAGTTATTTAATTATTTTGAAAAAAAATATGATTATATTATAGTAGATACTTCTGCTGTTGGTTTAGTGAGTGACACATTATTGATATCTAAATTTGCAGATATGTTTGTGTATGTGGTAAGTGCTGATAATATTGACAAAAGATTATTAGTTCATGTGGCTCAGCCACTTTACGAAAAAGACAGGCTACCACATATGACAATGCTCTTAAACGGTACTGAAGCAGGTAAACAAGGTTACGGCTATGGCTATGGTTACGGTTATGGAAGTGCTAATAAAAACCAAAAGAAATGGTATAAGTTCTGGGCGTAAAAACCAAGAACCTTAATGGTTAATTTTAAGCCTTATTGATTTTCAGATCAATAAGGCTTTTTTTATGCTTTTCTACGTCGTTTCTCTTCTGTCAATAACGTCAACTCTCTACTCGTCTGTCCTGCAACAGAAGTATTCTCCTCCGCCCTTCTTATTAGATAAGGCATAACATCTTTGACTGGCCCAAAAGGAATGTATTTAGCAACATTATAACCTTTCTTGGCTAGATTAAAACTAATATGATCGCTCATTCCATAAAGTTGTCCAAACCACACATTATTATCTTGTTTATCTATATTATAGGTGTCCATAAAATCCATGGCCATATAACAAGATGCTTCATTATGGGTGCCAATAAAAACAGATATAGTATCTAAATTTTCGAACATATAGCGCATTGATATATTGAAATTATCATCCGTGGCTTTTTTGTTTAGGCAAATTGGAGAAGGATACCCTTTTTCTTCTGCGCGCTCTCGTTCTTTTTCCATATAAGCACCACGGACAATTTTAATACCAACCTTAAATCCGTCCTTTTTTGCACGCTTATGTAATTCCTTTAGATAATCAAAACGATCCCAACGATAGCATTGTAAAGTGTTATAGACTATCGTTTTATCTTTGTTATACTTCTGCATCATGTCCTCCACTAAATCGTCTGCAGCATCTTGCATCCAGCTTTCTTCTCCGTCTACCAAAACTTCAACATCTTTTTCTTTTGCCAGTTTACAGACTTTATCAAACCTAGCTACTATTCTATCCCACTCTGCTTGTTCATCATCATTAAATTTATAGCCTTCTGTTTTCTTTTGGTATAAATAAAAACGACCAAATCCTGATGGTTTAAAGACCACTATTGGCATGGCTTTTTTTTCGTCACAGAATCTAATGATTTTTAGTATTTTTTCTAAGGCATCATCAAATTGGTTTTCTACAGCTTTACCTTCAACAGAATAATCTAAAACAGAACTTACACCTTCAGCATATAAATTATCAATTACTGGCAAACAATCCTCTTCGTTTATACCTCCACAAAAATGATCAAAAACCGTATGCCTTACCAAGCCGCTAATGGGCAAATTGGCTTTAAAAGCTATATTTGTTAATACCGAACCTATTTTTACCAATGGTGGATAAGACAGCATCTTAAACAGAAAGTAGGCTCGATTCAGTTCTACATTGGATTTTATGGCAAATGCAGTAGCTGTGTCTTCAAAAAGCTTATGGTTTGTCATTTAGCAATTTCATTTTTTTGCAAATATATCTATTCTTATGTGTATTTTTTCTTAAAACTGAGTAATTTCACGACTTGAATCATTATAAATTTTAAATGAAGCCAATAACTACAAAAAACGCTTTTGTTTGTTTTAATTCTGATGCTTACAACCAAGTAAACAGTTATATTAAGGAACAAAGCCCTTCAATGATATTTGTACTTGTTGATACAAATACACATAATGATTGCCTACCTAGATTCCTAGAACGTTTAGAATCTCATGAAATTATTGTCGAAGTTATGGAAATGCCAGAAGGAGAAGACCATAAAACCATTGATATTTGTATGGGAGTTTGGGAAGCACTGTCTGAATATGGTGCAGATAGA
The DNA here is from genome assembly GCA_913061495.1 of uncultured Winogradskyella sp. Classification (GTDB taxonomy): domain Bacteria; phylum Bacteroidota; class Bacteroidia; order Flavobacteriales; family Flavobacteriaceae; genus Winogradskyella. Next base: position 1,582 of record CAJXVG010000210.1, on the reverse strand, counting down.
AAAAGCCTTTTAATCAATCTGGGAGGTGGTGTTGTTACGGATTTAGGTGGATTTGTAGCTTCTACCTACATGCGTGGTATTTCATATATAAATTTCCCGACCTCGTTATTGGCTATGGTTGACGCTTCTGTTGGTGGAAAAACAGGCGTGGATTTAGGTGCTTTAAAAAATCAGATTGGTGTTATTAATGAAGGGGAAATTGTTGGGATCGATACCGAATTTCTAAACACATTACCGCAAAACCAAATGGTTTCAGGTTTTTCAGAAATGCTTAAACATGGTTTAATATACGATAAGGAATATTGGAATATCTTAACGCATCTTGAAAACGTTGATATATCTGAACTAGATACTTTAATTTATGATTCTGTAATTATTAAGAACAAGATAGTGAGTCAGGATATAACTGAGCAAGGACTTCGTAAAACTTTAAATTTTGGACACACGCTTGGGCATGCCATTGAAAGCTATTTTTTAGAAAATGCGGATAAAACACCATTACTTCATGGTGAGGCTGTTGCCGTTGGCATGCTATTAGAAACCTATATTTCCACAAAGGTCTGTGGCTTAACCACTAGTGAGCTTGATATTATTACCTCAGGGGTTTTTAAAAGTTTTCCAAAAGTAAATATTGAAGAAAATGACATCAAAGTTATTTTAGAGCTATTAAAATTTGATAAGAAGAATAGCCATGGCAAAATAAACTTTGTACTTCTTGAAGCAATTGGAAAACCAAAAATTGATTGTGAGGTCAAAAATGAAACTATACTTGAGGCCTTTGAGTTTTATTCCAATTACAACAAATAACGTTCTCTAATGATTTGGTTATGGTGATTTTCATGACCCGTAATGATATAACCAATCGCTCTAACTGAAAATGGTGAACCACTAGCCTCTCCTACTTTCAATAATGAAATATTATTTTTTTCAAAATTTTGAAAAAGATGAATGGTAGCCATTCGCACAGCTTTATATTCTTCTATAATATCATCTAAATTTAAAGCTGCACTATTTGCGGTCAAAACATAATCATTTTGTTCAAATCCAGCCATAGGTGTTATATCTCCTCTACCTATTCGCAATGCTCGATATGCAAAAATTCGTTCTGTATCAATGACATGTAGTAAAATATCTTTTATAGTCCACTTACCTGCAGCATAGCTAAAATTATGTTTTTCTTTAGGAATTTCAGAATAAAATGCAACAACTGAAATAAGGTTTGATCTAAGGCCTTTAAGGATATTAACATCAGTGGCTTTATCAATATAATTCTTGTAATATGTATTGTATTCTTTAATATTTAGGTCGTTGGAAATCATATTTATTCAATTAAAAAACCCTTGACAAATAAAAATTGACAAGGGTTATTGTTTTTGCTTTCTATTTAATTACAACTCATTAAATATAGTGTGCATTAATCGCTTTTTGTCATTGAGGCTTTCTTCAAGAGAAATCATTGTTTCTGTTCTATAAACACCTTCAATGTCATCAAGTTTAAAAATTATCTCCTTTGCATGCATAGTGTCTTTAGCTCCTGTCTCTTATACACATCTCCGAGCCCACGAGACCGAGGCTGATCTCG
>CAJXVG010000209.1 GCA_913061495.1 uncultured Winogradskyella sp. | reverse complement strand
CGAGATCAGCCTCGGTCTCGTGGGCTCGGAGATGTGTATAAGAGACAGGGTGAAACTATAGGTCGATTAGATTCAAGATACATTGGTATAGATAAAGTTGAAACAGGCACAAGTCCTGATTACAGTGCAGAATTGACCTCTTGGCTACATTCATTCGCTCCAGCTATAAATTATTACATTCAAAATGAATTGGGCTTTAAAACCGATGTAAAATATAATGTATTTGGCAATGTTGGCAATTGGGACAGAACCAATGATAATACTCGTGATGATTTACGACAAGCCATGGCACAAAATCCATATCTAAAGGTTTTGACACAGTCTGGCTATTATGATGGCGCAACCACATATTTTTCTGCTAAATACTCCCAGTGGCAGGTTGATCCTAGTGGAAAAATGAAAGATCGTTTTTCCTTTAAAGGTTACAGAAGTGGACACATGATGTATTTAAGAAATGAAGATTTAATTAAAGCTAATGATGATTTAAGGGAGTTTATTGAGCTATCGTCTTCTAAAGGAAAATCTGCAAAATATTGAGTTTGAAAGTTTAACATTTTCTTGAATTGACCAAAAACCTAAATTAAGGCACGTAAAATTTTTAGGAAATAAAACTTTAATCTACTGGCATTAAGAGGGCAAAATTATAATCTTTTAACAAGTAGGAACATATCTTTGAAATCTTTAAAACCATTAAAAGTGATTTCAGAAAAAGTAGACCAGATAGAGGACTAACCGTAAAAGAGTTTAGTGGAAAAACTTGACGGAAATATATTTGTTGCTCTGAAGAAGGAAAGCTAATAGCCTTTGCTTTATCATAGCTAAATAAAAAAAGAGCTGACAAATATTTATCAGCTCTTTTTATATTTTATTGTAATTGCTCAATTAACCTTTTAACCAACCAGCTCTTAATTCTTTTTGTACCTCAGTTGCGTTTTCATCTTCAACTAAAGATTTACTTTTTGCATAGGCTTTTGTTAATTTAGCTTCAATCATTACTGGTTTGCCATCACGCTCAAGCTCCATAGTAATTTCTTTTCCTTCTTGCCATCCAAACATACCTCCAACAACTTGTTGAGCGTTTGCCATCGTTAATTCAGCTCCATTAACTTTTTTAATTATATCACCAGCTTTAATTCCTTGAGATGCCCAAAATGAATTCTCTAATGCCATCTCTGAGAAGAAAATCTGTCCTTTTTCTTGGTCGGCATCAAAAATAATATTTTGACCACCTGCAAATATATAGTTGGTTTCAACTTCGGTTTCTCCCATTGTTAAACCAACTTTAGTGAAAAATTCGTTATAATTAATTGGTACATCACCTTCAACATGCGTTCTTAAAAACTCACCTACACTTGGATAGGTCATTTTAGTAATTTCTGCAATGATATTATCATCTTCAAATGGTTTCTCTTGACCATATTTTCCTGATAATTCTTTCATTAGAGATAACATACTTCTGTTGCCATTACTTTCTTCACGCATCAAAATATCAATACACATACCTATTAAGGCACCTTTTTGATAAACGTTATAATAATTTGAAGCATAAGGTTCTTCTAATACATTTTCACTCATAACCGTAAAACTCATGGCATCATCCATTCGTTTAGAGGTATTGATTTTCTGCATAATGACATTGTAAAATTTATCATTATCAATTAAGCCTTCGTACACCTGAAAGTGCTGAGCGAAATATTCTGTTACTCCTTCATACATCCAAAGATGCTTAGAGAAAGTAGGTTTATTATAGTCAAAATAATGAACGTCTTCAGAGTGTACAGATAATGGTGTTACAATGTGAAAAAACTCATGTGCCACAACATCTATAATAGATGCTGCTAAACCTTCTTTAGATGAAGATTCTGGTAAAACCACAACTGTTGATGTGTGATGTTCTAATGCTCCAAAACCTTTTGGAGATGTTTCTTCACCATCAGATAAATATAAATAAATGTCGTAACGCGGAGTACTGTTTACATCTCCTAAGTATTCCTTCTGAGCCTGCATCATTTTAAATACAGTTTCTTTTTGACTTTCTGCAGTATGAACTCCGTTTGGCGAATAAACACTTAATACAATTTTAATGTCTCCAACCATAAACTCTTCAACATCTAATTTACCATACATCATAGGGTTGTCCGTTATATCAAAATAACGCTCTGCAAAATAACTACTTGTAATCGCTGTGCCGTCGCTGCTAGATTTAGTTCCTTTACCTTCTAATGCAGAAGTTCTTACAAATGTAGCTGGTGCAGTAACATCTAATGCATATTGGCTGTTCTTTAAAGAATCAAAATAACCTATAAATCCGTGTAGGTTTAATACATAATTATCTTCTGCGATATTTGTACCTGCTGGTGAAAATGGTTGTTCTCCACCAATGCCACCATTAGTTTCAATATCAAAAGTATCGTTTACGTAATATTCTATTTTATCTAATTTGGTAGCATCAGTGATTGTCCAAGTATTTTCATCTACTTTAGTAACTGTCAATTCATTTCCGTTATAATCTAACGCTTTAAAATCTTCAATATACTTTCCAAAATCACTTACAGAATACGTTCCTTGTACTACTCGTGGTAATCTGTAGGTTACAGATTCTGCTGTAAACCGACCTGGATTTATAATTACCGGTACTTTATCTTCTTTTACCGCGGTTAAATCCATTGATGTTTCAATAGGATTATTTACTGCTAAATCATCTGCTTTTGGTTTTGCCGATCCGCAACCTACTAAAAGTGCGCTTAAACCAAGAATGGCTATGTAATTCTTCATGTTTTAGTTTTTATTTTTTTACTAGACGCACAAATCTACAATCTGTTACTATTATAAACCTAAAGGTTTTGTTAAATTCGCAGCATGTCACAACCATTGGTAAGCATATTGATTCCGTTTAAAAACACTGAAGCTTACATTACCGAATGTTTAGATTCTATTTTAAACCAGACTTTTATAAATTGGGAATGCATTATAGTTGATGACCATTCTACAGACACATCTACTGAAATTGTTAAGACATTTTCTAAAAAAAACAAAAGAATTCAACTATATAAAAACAAAAATCACGGTATTATTAATGCACTGAGAACAGCTTTTGAAAATTGTTCTGGATTGTATATAACACGAATGGATAGCGATGATATTATGACTCCAAATCGATTGGAAGTCATGGTTAGTAATCTTGAAAAATTTGGTAAAAAACACCTTGCTGTTGGGCAAGTAAAATATTTTAAAAAAGATGGCATAAACGATGGTTATGCTAAATATGAGTCTTGGTTAAATGCACTAACAAAAACAGGGAGCAATTATTCCGAAATATATAAAGAATGTGTAATTCCTTCTCCATGTTGGATGCTTCATCGAGAGGATTTTATAGATTGTGATGGTTTTAAACCTAATCGTTATCCTGAAGATTATGATTTAGCCTTTCGGTTTTATAAAGCAAATTACACCGTTATTCCGTGTAACCAAGTCCTACTCCATTGGCGAGATTACAACTCACGAACATCACGAACGCACGAGCATTACGCACAGAATTATTTTTTGGATATTAAAGTACACTACTTTTTAGAGCTTGATTATAACATAGACAGACCACTGACAATTTGGGGAGCTGGAGCCAAAGGAAAACAAGTCGCCAAACTTTTAATTACTGCTCACATTCCGTTTTATTGGCTTTGTGATAACCAAAAAAAAATAGGAAAACACATTTACGACCAACAATTGTACAGCTTCAACTTACTAAAAGATTTGAAGCAGCCACAAACTATTGTTGCAGTTGCCAACAAAGAATCTCAACAGGAAATTAAACGTTATTTTGAAACTAATAACATGAAGTCAATGACAGACTTTTTCTTTTTCTGTTAAAATTGTCAGAAGCAAAACATACTTATCTTATCGTATTTTCTATATTTGAATGAATTATAATCCAAAGAATGCAGTTTAAAAACCCAGAAATACTTTACGCGCTTTTTTTACTTGTTGTTCCGATTCTTATTCACTTATTTCAACTTCGTCGTTTTCAAAAAGTTGAATTTACTAATGTTAAGTTTTTAAAATCCGTAAAACTTCAAACACGCAAAAGCTCTCAATTAAAAAAGTGGTTAACACTTATTACCAGGATGTTACTTTTAGCTTGTGCTATCATCGCATTTGCTCAGCCATTTATTCCAAATACTGAAAACTTTAACCAAGCTCAAGAAACTGTTATTTATTTAGATAATTCTTTCAGTATGCAAGCCGAAGGCAAAAATGGGAGTTTGTTAAATGAAGCCATTCAAGATATTATTACCACATTACCAGCCGACGAAAAGTTAAGCGTGTTCACCAACGACCAAACGTTTAGAAACACTACCCTTAAAGCTATTAAGAATGATTTAATTCAACTAAAACATTCTACCAACCAGTTCAACTATGATGCAGCTTATATAAAAGGACAGCAACTGTTTTCTAAAGACAAAAGCACATCTAAAAATTTAGTTTTGGTATCTGATTTTCAACAAAAAGGAAACCCTTTAAATTTTGAAACCGATAGTATTTCAGAGTTAAAACTAGTGCAGTCGCAATCCACATTACAAAAAAACATCAGTATTGATAGTGTTTATATAGAAAACAAATCGGCTGAAAATTTAGAGCTTAATGTTGTCCTTTCAAATCAATCTGATACTTCTGAAACTATTTCAATTTCTCTTTTTAACAATGATGTTTTATTCGCAAAAAGTGCCGTTGATATTACAGACACTGCTGAAACCACATTTAGTATCCCAAATAACCAAGTAATTAATGGGAGATTAGTTATTGAAGATTCTGGGTTGCAATACGATAATTCGCTTTATTTCAATATTAATTCTAAACCAAAAATTAAGGTTTTAGCCATCAATAAATCTGCAAGTGACGTTTACTTAAATAGGATTTATACAAATGATGAATTTGAATACAAAGGCTTCAAGTTAAATGCGTTGAATTTCAATTTAATTCCTAATCAAAATTTAATTGTTTTGAATGAGCTTGAAATTATATCTGTCTCTTATACACATCTGACGCTGCCGACGACTCCTTACGTGTAGA
>CAJXVG010000208.1 GCA_913061495.1 uncultured Winogradskyella sp. | reverse complement strand
CGAGATCAGCCTCGGTCTCGTGGGCTCGGAGATGTGTATAAGAGACAGGTTTATTCTTGGTTTTTAAAACTTAAAATTTATAAACCATGAGAACACTACTTTTATTTTTTAGCCTTTTTTTATTTGCTGGTTGTAATACTGACGATGATAGCAATACTGAATTTCAGCCCATAGAATTAATGTTCACTACCATTGGGCCGGGAAGTTTAGGTGGTGACGGATCGGAAGGAATAGCACAATCGAATTTACTTATAAATAATACAACAGATTGGGAAATTTTGATGGCTCAAATGGATACCACCAATAACGTTACTGCAGGTTTTACAGAAACTGATATTGATTTTACAACCTATTCCATTATAGCTATTTTTTTAGAAACAAAATCAACAGGTTGGTTTTTAGAAATTACTACTATTGTTGAGAATGAAAATAACATTCCAATATCCACAAATGAAATTGAATCAGATGTTGCTATAATCACACAACCTTTTCACATCGTGAAAATACCAAAAACGGATAAACCTATTGAACTAGAATAGTTTTTTAATAACTAAAAAAAAATTAAAAAATACGTAAAGTTACGTATAGTATTGCTTTATAATTAGTTGCAAATTTACAGTGCTATTAATCAAGAGCCTCAAATGAAGTTCTTAAAGGCTCTAAATTAGTTTTAGTCTAGAGCCTTTTTCTAAAAATTTAGGATATGGACAATAATATTAAGACCATGGGAAACAACACCAATAAAAAAGACCGGTTCTTTATCGCTTTACTCATCATAAGCTCTACTATTGTAATTACGGCAAATATTATTGTAAATTTTCTTTAGTTGTTAGTTAGTTTTAGTTAGTTAGTTGGCCCAATATATTTGGAGCAAAAAAGCGCAATTTTTAAAAAAAACTGCGCTTTCTTTTATATAGTTATTTAAGTCATCTATAATTCAAGTGCCCTTTTAACATCTTTGTCCATCAATAATTCTGTTGGATTTTCCAAAGCTTCTTTTACTGCAACCAAAAATCCTACAGATTCTTTTCCATCAATAATTCTATGATCATAAGATAATGCCACGAACATAATTGGTCTAATCTCTACATGACCGTCAATAGCAACAGGTCGCTCAACTATGTTGTGCATTCCCAAAATTCCACTCTGTGGTGGATTAATAATTGGTGTAGAAAGCATACTACCAAACACACCTCCATTAGAAATTGTAAATGTACCGCCTGTCATTTCATCAACCGTGATTTTTCCGTCTCTGGCTTTTATAGCCAATCGCTTAACTTCAGATTCTACTCCTCGGAATGATAAATTTTCAGCATTTCTAATTACAGGAACCATTAAACCTTTTGGTCCTGAAACTGCTATACTGATATCTATGAAGTCGTAAGACACCATTTCCTTTCCATCAATCATTGAGTTTACTGCCGGATATTCTTTTAAAGCTCTCACAACTGCCAATGTAAAGAAACTCATAAAACCAAGACTTACACCATGCTTAGCTTTAAAGTCTTCTTTATATTGTTTACGCAATTCAAAAATTGGAGACATATCCACTTCATTGAAAGTGGTTAACATTGCAGTTGTATTTTTTGCTTCAACTAAACGCTCTGCAACTTTACGACGCAACATAGACATTTTACTGCGTGATGATCCTCGATCTCCACCTGTTGGTGTTCCCATTGATGGTACGGCATTTACGGCATCATCTTTTGTAATTCGTCCATCTTTACCTGTACCCTTTACTGTTGAAGCATCAATATCTTTTTCTGCTAAAATCTTTTTAGCGGCCGGACTCGCAGCTCCCGAAGCATAGGTTTTGTTGGCAGGATTAGGTGCTTTAGTACCTGTATCTTTAGTTTCTTTTTGTTCTTTCGCTAGGTTTTCTTCAACATCTTTATCTCCACTTCCCTCATCTCCACCTTTGTAAGTTGTAGATGCATCAGCTTCTGGCTCAGCACTTGTATCAATTAAGCAAACTACCTCGCCTACTGCTACGGCATCACCTTCTTCCGCTTTAAGTGTAATTGTTCCGCTAGCTTCTGCAGGTAGTTCTAAAGTTGCCTTATCGCTATCTACCTCAGCAATGGCCTGATCTTTTTCTACGTAATCACCATCTTCTACTAACCATTCAGCTATTTCTACTTCAGTAATTGATTCGCCTGGTGAAGGCACTTTCATTTCTAAAATCATCGTAATACAATTTTATTTTTATGCGTTTGTTTCAATTTTATCTCTTATTGTCTTTGCTTTTATCAAAAACGTAATCTATAACTTGTTGATGACGAATTTTTGAGCGCATAGAACTACCTGCCGCAGGAGCTCCATAAGGTCTTCTACTTACTATTCTAAAATCTTTAGCTTCTTCTAAGTGCATTAATATATGACTGTAAGCACCCATATTTCTAGGCTCTTCTTGTGCCCACACCAGATCATCTACATTTTTATACTTTTTAATTATAGCTCTCATTTTTTCCACTGGAAGCGGAAATAATTGTTCTATTCGTACTAAAGCTACATCATCTCTTTCGAGTTTTTCTCTTTCCTCCAATAAGTCATAATAGAATTTACCAGTTAAGAATACTAAGGTTTTTATTTTATCTGCTTTTGCACTTTCATCATCAATTAAGGTTTGAAAACTGCCATTTGCAAATTCATCAACAGTAGATACTACTTTTGGATGACGCAATAAACTTTTTGGTGTAAAGACAATTAATGGTTTTCTGTAATCTGCTTTTATTTGTCTACGTAATAGGTGAAACATATTTGCTGGCGTTGTACAATCTGCCACAAACATATTGTCTTTTGCACATAGTTGTAGATAACGCTCCATGCGTGCGGAAGAATGCTCTGCTCCCTGACCTTCATAACCATGTGGTAATAACATTACCAATCCGTTCTGGAGTTTCCATTTATCTTCTGCTGCAGAAATATACTGGTCTAGCATTATCTGAGCTCCATTACTGAAGTCACCAAATTGAGCCTCCCAAATTGTAAGGGTTATTGGACTTGCCATTGCATATCCATAATCAAACCCTACAACTCCATATTCTGACAACAATGAATTATATATAAAAAATCTCCCTTGATCTTTATTTATGTGATTATGTAAAATGATTTCTTCCTCGCTATCTTCTACTTTAACCACGGCATGTCTATGGGAAAATGTACCTCGCTCAATATCTTGACCAGACATTCGTACATCATTACCCTCTAACAAAATTGATCCGTAGGCAAGATGTTCTGCCATTGCCCAGTCTAGTTTATCTTCATCAAACATCTTTTGTCTAGATTCTATAAGACGTTTTATTTTTTTAATGAATTTTTTATCTTCAGGAAGATTAGATATTGCTTCAGTTATTTTTTTGAGTTTATCTTTTGGATATGTTGTATCCACAGACTCCATCATTTTATCTTCTTCAGCAGTTACATAGTTGGTCCATTCATTTTGCATAAATGGAGTAATCTCTGTTTTCTTTATTTTACGGGAATCTTCAAGTTTTTCTTCGAGTTGTGCTTTATATTCTTTTTCTATTTTAGAAACATAACCTTTATCAATAACACCTTCTCCTAATAATCGTTCTGCATAAATATCCCTTGGATTGTCATGTTTTGCAATTGCTTTATATAATAATGGTTGTGTAAACTTAGGCTCATCTCCTTCATTGTGACCATACTTTCTATAACCTAACATATCTATGAATACATCACGTTTGAATTTCATCCTAAAATGAAGCGCAAACAATGTAGCATGTACAACAGCTTCAGCATCATCTGCATTAACATGCAGTACAGGAGAAAGCGTTACTTTGCCAACATCTGTACAATACGTACTAGAACGAGCATCTAAATAATTGGTGGTGAAACCTATTTGGTTATTGACTACGATGTGTATGGTTCCATTGGTTTTATAGCCATCTAATTTCGCCATTTGTACCACTTCATAAACCACCCCTTGTCCGGCAATAGCCGCATCACCATGTACAATGATTGGCAATACCTGTGATGGATTCTCAGAATATTTATCGTCTTGTTTTGCTCTTGCAATACCTTCCACCACAGGACCAACGGTCTCTAAGTGCGAAGGGTTTGGCGCAATGTTTAAATTTATTTTGTTTCCTGTGTCTGTGACACGATCACACGTCCAACCCAAATGGTATTTTACATCTCCATCAAAAACTTCTTGTTCATAATCCTTACCATCGAACTCGCTGAATATATCTTTAGCAGATTTTCCAAAAATATTAGTTAGTGTACTTAGGCGACCACGATGCGCCATGCCCATTACAAATTCCTTTACTCCGTACTCTGAGGCTTTTTCAATCAATGCATCTAAAGCAGGAATCAAAGCTTCACCTCCTTCAAGCGAAAATCGTTTTTGCCCAACGTATTTGGTGTGCAAGAAATTTTCGAAAGAAACGGCTTCGTTTAATTTTCTTAAGATTTTTTTCTTTTCGTCAGCAGAAAATTTAGGATGATTGTCATTGATATTCAACTTGTCTTGAATCCATTGAATTTCTTCAGGTTTTCTGATATACATATATTCAACACCTATAGAATCGCAATAAATACGCTCTAAATGGTCAATTATGTTTTGCAATGTGGTTGTACCAAGATTTAAAATCTCACCAGCAGAAAATTTTGTTTCTAAATCATCTTTAGATAATCCAAAATTCTCTATCTCTAATGTTGGAGCATATTTTCGTCTGGCCCTCACCGGATTTGTTCTGGTAAACAAATGACCTCGATTACGGTAACCGTCAATTAATTTTACAACCTGAAATTCTTTTTGAAGCTGTTCTGGCATTTGTGAAGAGACACCTTCAACAATTTCACCATCCATTCCGTATTGTTCAGATCCAAAATCGTAACCTTGAAAAAAAGCGCGCCAGCTTGGCTCTACGGAATCAGGATATTTTAGGTATTGTTCGTATAAATCAGCAAAGTATGCTGTATGTGCTGCGTTGAGAAAGGAAAATTTATCCATTAGTTTTTATGAGACGTTATCGTTTCAACAAAATTTCCTCAAAAATACAACTTTTGCTAAATATAGCTGTGGTTTTATTATATTTATAACAATTACAAAGTTC
>CAJXVG010000207.1 GCA_913061495.1 uncultured Winogradskyella sp. | reverse complement strand
GTCGTCGGCAGCGTCAGATGTGTATAAGAGACAGGAGCAGGACAAGCAGGATTATCAATCGCTTACCATTTTAATCAGTTAAAAAAGGACTATTTAATTGTAGATGCCAATAACGAAACTGGTGCTCCTTGGTTAAAACGTTGGGATTCATTAAAACTGTTTACACCAACAGAATTTAACCATTTACCAGGATTAAATTTTCCAAATAAAAAAGGCTATTACCCAGACAAATATGAAGTTGCCGCATATTTAAAATCTTATGTGGAAGAATTTGATATTCCCATTAAATTCAATCAAAAAATTACTAACCTAAAAAAAGAGGAAGATTATTTTGTTTTAAAAAGCGACTCAGAAGTTTTTAAAGCTAAAAACGTTGTGGTTGCAACTGGTCCTTTTCACAAACCTTTTACACCTTCATTTCATACTAAAATTTCAAAAGATATTATTCAAATTCATAGTGAACATTATAAAAACCCAGAGCAACTTCAAGATGGTGATACATTAGTGGTTGGCGCTGGTGATTCTGGAGTTCAAATTCTCAATGAAATTTCAAACACTAATCGTACGGTTTATTTCTCAGGAAATACTAATATATCATCAATTCCTCAACAAATATTGGGAAAAACACTTTGGTGGTGGTTTAAAAAAATAGGATTCTTATCCGTAAGTAAATTTTCATACATCGGAAAAAAACTCAGCAAAGGCGGACAACCAATAATAGGAACCGATGTAAAATCACTTTTCAAAAAACAAAATGTTATATGTGTTGGACGCACATTAGATGCCAATAAAACAGAATTACATTTTGAAGAAGGACGCTATAAAAACATTAAAAACATTGTTTGGGCAACAGGTTTTAAACCCAATTTTGAATGGATTGAAGGCATTACTTTAAACGATGACAAATACCCAAAAAACTACAGAGGTATAAGTGATGTAAAAGGGCTTTACTTTTTAGGACTTCCATGGCTATATACTAGAGGATCAGCAACTTTAGGTGGTGTAAAAAAAGATGCTGAATTTCTGAGCGATTACATTGAAAAACTAGAGGGCAAACCAGCTTACAGCAACCAATTGTTAAAAAAACAATTTGCTTAACTAAATCTTTATACGATGAAAAAAAGTTATCATGGTATTGAACAAAAAAGAGAGAATGGAGATATTTGGTTTAACGATCTTAAACGTACACGCTCACAAGGTCCAACTTTAAGCACAAATAGATACGAAGATTGCAAGGAATCTACAAAATCCATCCACGCTGGTCAGTACGATGATCCTGCAACTGGAGCTTTAGGTACGCCTATTTTTCAATGTTCAACGTTTTATCTCAACGAATCCTCTTATGAAGCCATTGAAGAAGGTCGTGGACGAGACGAAATGATTTACACACGTTACGGAAATCCCTCACAATGGAGTGTGCAAGAAAAATTATCTGCTCTAGAAAATGCCGAAAGCTCAATTGTTTTTTCTTCAGGTATGGCAGCAATTTCTACAGCCATTCTGGGAATGCTTGATAAAGGAAGCCATGTCGTTTCGTCTCGAGATATTTATGGCGGAACTTACAATTTCTTATATGATTTAGATAAATATGGGATGTCAGTAACGTTCACATCTCCAACTAATATTGAAGAAATTGAAGCGGCTATAAAACAAAACACAAAACTCTTATATTTTGAAGCTTTAACAAATCCGCTATTAAAAATAATACCAATTGAAGCTATTGTTGCATTAGGAAAAAAATATAATCTAAGAGTAATTATAGACAATACTTTTTTAACACCTTACAACGTAAAGCCTTTAGATTTAGGTGTTGATTTGGTAGTGAATTCTGCAACAAAATATTTAAACGGTCACTCTGATTTAATTGGAGGAACCGTTTCTGGGTCCCGAAAATTAGTAGATCGTTTGTGGCCGCAAATGCTTAAAAATGGTGGTTCTTTGGACCCTCACGCATGTTTTATGCTAGAACGAAGTTTAAAAACATTTGCACTTCGTATGAGAGCTCATAATGCCAATGCCATGGCATTAGCTACCTATTTAGAAAATCATCCAAACATTAAAAAAGTATATTATCCTGGTTTGGCTTCACATGATCAACATAAGTTAGCAAAAGCTCAATTAAAAGGAAAGTATTCTGGCATGATCAGTTTTGAAATTGAAGGTGGTGATGAAAATGCTCATGCACTTTTAAAGCTTTTAAAATTACCCAAAGAAGCGACTAGCCTTGGTGGTGTAGAAAGTCTTATTTCTTTGCCGTACAATACATCACAAGCATCCTTAACAAAAGAGCAGCAAAAGGCAATTGGCATAAATGATGGATTGGTACGCCTTTCTGTTGGTGTAGAAGATATTGAAGATTTAATTTCAGATTTTAACCAAGCATTATCCACTATTTTTAAAAAGGAAACAACCTATGCTTAATAACATAAATATTGCAGGATTAAGCGAGTACGCTAACGAAGTCAAAGAACAAAATATTGAAGGAAAAGCTTCATACGGCGTAGAATTGAATTGGGAAAGTGGAACTAAATCTAAGGTTTCAACTAAAAACATGACACTTGGAAACCACAAATTAATTCGTGATTTTGAATTTACCATTGATGAACCCAATGAATTATTAGGCATTAACTCTGCACCCAACCCAGCAGAATATATGCTAGCTGGAATGGCTGGTTGTATGGCTGTAACTTTTATGGCTGGTGCTACCGCAATGAATGTTCAAATAGATAAATTAAAACTTGAAATTGATGGTGAATTAGATTTACAGGGTTTTTTAGGGTTAAATCCTGAAGTAAATCCTGGCTTTCCTGAGTTGAAGTTTATTTTTCACGTAAAAGGCAATGGTACGCAAGAGCAATATGAAAAATTAATGAAACGCGTAACTATGCATTCTCCAAATTATAACACCATTAAAAACGAAGTGAAATTAAGTGGAAAACTACAATCCTAAATTTTGTATCTCTATTCTGTTATAGCAGAAGATGGTTACCTAAATATCATATCACACACCACTTCTAAAAAAATATTTTTAAAAAATTCAAATGCTGATGCCTAAACAATGAATTTGCAAATTGCTTAACAAAATCGTAACATTACGCAACTAAACTGAATTTTGCATGTCACAGAATAACGACTCCTCTGAAATTAAAGTAGATGACCAAAAAATAAGACAAAATAAAGAACTAAACATTTTTGAAGCTCTTATTCCCGTTGTAATTTTAATGGGCTTGTTAGCGTATAACATTTTTTTCATTGAAGATCAGGAGTGGTTTGGTACCTATACCAATCAAATTATATTATTGCTTGGAGGTGCTGTCGCAGCTGTTGTTGGGCTTTTTAATAAAGTCTCAATTTCCAATATGGCTACAGAAATCTGGGAGAACCTTAGAAGTGTATTTGTTCCCATTATGATTTTGTTTTTAGTAGGAGCACTGGCTGGTACATGGTTAGTGAGTGGAGTTATTCCTGCCATGGTTTATTATGGTTTACAGGTTTTGAGTCCAGAAATATTCTTGCCAGCTTCAGTAATTATTGCTGCGGTAATTTCAATCGCAACAGGAAGTTCTTGGACCACTTCTGCCACTGTTGGTATCGCTTTAGTTGGCATTGGCACAGCATTGGGAATTTCACCAGGTATGATTGCTGGTGCAGTAATCTCAGGCGCTTATTTTGGTGATAAAATGTCACCTCTAAGTGACACAACAAATTTAGCTCCCGCTATGGCAGGTACAGATTTGTTTACACATATTAGGTATATGGCAATAACCACTGTACCTACTATTGTTGTTACTTTGATCGTATTCGGGATTATTAGTGCAAACATTGATCCTACAGGCAACGCAGATATAAGCAATCTTTTAGCTTCTATTGATAAAACGTTCAATATTAATCCGTGGCTATTTCTTGTTCCGGTTGCTGTAATTGTCCTTATTCTCTTAAAAACGAAGCCTTTAGTTGCCTTGGCTTCAGGAGTAATTTTAGCCGCTATTTTTGCTTTCATTTTTCAAGCTGATGTATTGACCGAATTATCAGATTCTAATTTTTCTGCAATATTAAATTCAATATTAACCGATACATCAATTGCAACTGATAATGAAAAGCTCAACGAACTATTTTCTTCTGGTGGCATGGAAGGTATGTTATGGACTATTTATCTTATTATCTGCGCTATGGTTTTTGGAGGCGTTATGGATGGCATTGGTGCTTTAGCAAGAATAACCAAAGCATTACTTTCTGTAGCAACAAGCATTCTTGGTTTATTTGCCAGTACTGTAATAAGTTGTTTGGGATTGAATACTATTGCTTCAGATCAATATTTAGCCATTGTTATTCCTGGTAAGATGTTCAAAAAAGCTTATCAAGATAAAGGTTTGGCTCCTGAAAATTTAAGTAGAACTTTAGAGGATTCTGGTACTGTTACTTCCGTCCTTATTCCTTGGAATACATGTGGAGCTTATCAAAGTGGTGTTTTGGGTGTAGATGTCAGTCAGTATTTTGCCTATGCCATTTTCAATTGGTTAAGTCCATTCACAACACTACTTTTTGCAGCCTTGAGAATTAAAATTAAAATGTTGACAAATAAGCAAAAGTTAATTCACTAATTTTTTATTCTATTTTTTATCAGGTTGACATTTTAACGCTATTAACATTACCATTTTAGTAATTTTTAAAACCTTTTATTAAAGCCATTAGCGCAAGCTATTTCTTAATTGGTTATTATAATCAATACCTATTTCACAAACCTTTTCTTATACCTAATTTTGCATTGAATTAACAATAACAATTAAAACAAATGTTGCTGATTTTGGCTATTATGATACAGTATCTCATGCTTGGAAACTAGATAAAGGTACTTACCAATTGCTAATCGCAAGTAATGTAAATACTGTTAAACTTACAAAAACAATTGAGTTAGATGCTAAAGTTATAGAAAAGACAGAAGCTCTATTAACTCCAGTTGTGCCAATAAATACATTTATTAATAAATAATACACTAGTGTTTTGCATTCTTTTATCCCTATATAATTAATAGTACTACCTAGTATTTAAGACCAAGTTATGTTACTTGGTCTTTTTTTTTTGCCTTTTAAATATCTGTCTCTTATACACATCTGACGCTGTCGACG
>CAJXVG010000206.1 GCA_913061495.1 uncultured Winogradskyella sp. | reverse complement strand
GTTTAGGTCATATTACTGCCAACGGTTTTGTGTATGATTAGTGGCGTGTTTAAGCCACTAATTTAGCAAATACAAACCGAATAGAAAATCCGCGAGGATTTTCGTAAGCAAGCTCGAACTAGCCATTAATTATACACGTTGTTACCTGCTGGCTTTTCCTCGGTTTAATGTTTGTCCGTCAATTATTTTCTTAAAGGTTTCGTTCCGTTTTTTAAATGCTTTTTTCTTTCCAATAGCCTCTCCTTTATTGGTCAAAAGATAATTAAATTCCCATTCTTTATCTTTATTAAAAAGAAACTGTATTTTTTCAGGTTTGAGTTTTTTGAGGGAAATCAGTTTTTCATTGATTTCAGACATTTTTTCTATTGAAACAGCTTTAAGCACTTCGTCTGGATTGTTTGTTGAAATTATCATCTCAACAATTATTTTTTTGAATACAAATTCAATCACGAAATTTTTTGGTCTATTAGCAGGAATTGTTCGTTTTATCATTTCAAACGCAGAAGTCCTAATCAGTTTATAGAATTTGACTAAATCGTCTCCAATAGCTTCTCCAATTTTTTCGGGAATTTTAGTCGCTCCAATTCCTAATGCAAGTACAATAATTTCTGTAAGCTGTATGATTATTTCAGGGTCGGGAAGATTAGATTTTCTGCCAACCATTGAACTCTCAAAGTCAATTTCAGATTCTTCTGCAATCACTTTCATTAATTCCTCAAAACCATTAAAGTTCTCGAAATTTGCTGGGTCTGTAGAAATATGAATGTTTTGTATTTCTTTAGATTCACTTTCAAGAAATGGTTTGTTATCTTCTTTAAAGCTTTCTTTTATAAGAATTGTTCCATCTTCTAATTCAATTTCTTCGTTATTATCGAAATACTTGCTTTCTCCTTGCAAATAATATTCTCCATCTGTTCCTTGAATAATTTCTCCGTTTGTTATAACTCCAAAAGGTGGAAAGGCTCTAATATGTTCAACACCTAATTTTACTCGTCTTTCTCCATTTAAATATGGAAGCATACTTTCTAATGCCTCTTTTGTCATTTTAAATCCTTGACTATCTAAATGAGTCGAGCTTAATGTTATTCTTTGATTTTTCGGCATTCTCAATGTTTGTTTTCAGCTTGCAGGTAACGGTTACGTATATGGAAAGTTGCGTGTTTGTGTGCGAGGATTTTCCGAAGGAAAATCAGAAGCTAGCAAACAAAGCAACTAACATTGGTTAAGCACAAAATAGCAATTTTTTATATACAATGTTGTACAACGTACTTATTTTTCATTATCAATCAACCAAGCTCGATTAAATTCAGTTGATTTTATTAATTCCTTTTTTAATTCTTCTCGGTCTAAATCAAATTCCGAATATTCTGCTCTTTCATAAAGTAGGTTATAGGCAGATTGATGAAGTCCATATTTTTTTAATGTGTAAAAGTCAGTTTTAGCTTTCTCCGAATTCAGATTGTCGTTATCAAACTCAATTTTTAATAATTCAACTAAAGTGTCATTGACTAACTCATTTTCGTAATCCAGTCGTTTTTTGTCGGATTTCACAGAGTTAAATTCTCGGATTATTTCATAAACGATTGAGTCATTTTTTTCTGCTTTTCTACGATTCCAAAATTCAGCGTAATATTTGGTTTGGATTTCGGGTTTGTTGTAAGTCAGTAGTAAACTGTCTATTACATTCTCAAAATTCCGTTTTATGTAAATTCCCTGAATTAAAAATTCGTTATCGCTTTTAAAAATCAGATTTTCGAGTTTGCCATAATCAAACTTTTTGAATGATTCGTGAACCATTTTAAGATTTGCGGGTTTTCTAATCCAAGCATTTTTTGTCCAATCTGAATTATTTAAATTGAAAAAGGAAGTTTTATTTTCTATGTAATCTTGTTGATGCTTTTCAGTCTTTTTTGAGCGCTGACTAAAAATAAATAATATTAAACAAATAACTAAAAAGACTACTACATTGCTAATTATTTGTCTGATTTTCGTCATTTCTGGGTATGTTGTACAACGGTCTCGGCTATGAGTAGTTGCGGGGGTTAGCAATTAACTTTGCAAGTACACACCAAGCTGAAAATCCGCAAGGATTTTCAGAAGTAGGCGAGAACAAGCAATTACTTATAGCCATTGTTGTAAGCCGTTTTTATTTCGTTTTCAATGTTCTCTAAATAGATTTTATCCATTGGATTTGAATATGGGTCGTACATTTTTCTTCCTCCAATGTAAAGTTCCTTTGCTTTTTCTAAACAAAATTTAGATTCGACAGGTTTATCTAAACTTATATAACTCAAAGCCAAATAAAATTGATTTTCTGCTATTTCATTGTTTTCCGATTGTTTCTTGAATGTCTCAACTGCTTTTTTAAATTTTTCAGTTTCTAAATAAAGCACTCCAAGATGCAGATAATCATTAGCGCCAACAAAGTCCTCTTCTTCGTTTAGTTTAATTTGCTTTTCTAAAATTGCTATTGCCTTTTCTTTTTCTCCAATTGCCTTATAACACAAGCCTTTGGCAATGTTCAAATGGTATATTCCGTTTTGAGATTGTCCAATATCATAATCTACTAAACTATCCAACTTTTCGATGTCTCTGATTGCCCCTTTGTAGTCTCTGAAGAATTGGTAACGACACCAACCTCTATATCCTAAATGTTCTTTTGGATTGTATTCAACTGCTTTGTCAATTAGTTTTTTCCAAGTCACAAAGTCTCCACTTTTTAAATAGGCAATAGATTTTGCGCAATAAGCATAATCAAATGTTGAGTCAATCTCAATTGATTCGTCCAAAACAGTTTGGTATTCTTTACTGAATTGATAATGACCTTTAATTTCCATTGCTTTTTACAGGCTTCATATTTTAAAGTATCTCCGTAGTATTTATAGGCTTCGCAATTCGGTTGTGCAAACGCACTTAAAGAGAGAAGTAGCAATATTAAAAGGCTAAAATGTTTCATCAAGGCAAAATTTCTGTTAATTGTCCGTTTTTAATTTTGAAAATCAGATACATATAATAATCTACAGGAACTTCGTTTCTATAAAAAACTTCCCAATTTTCGATTCCTTTGGTTATGTTTAGAAGTTGAGAAACGATTTTTTGATTAAACTGCTTTTCCTGATAGTCATAACCTGATTGCAAAACTCTAAATCTTCCTGCTTTTCCTTTGCTGTTTACAATAAACCGTATTCTAATTAATCCATTTTCTTTTTTGTCTGAGATTGGTTTGTAATTTGATTTGAACGTATTTAAAACTTTTGATTTCTCGCCATTGTAAACAGGTCCTTCTCCCAACTTGAAATATTGAAGAATTTTATCGTCTCCATTGCATACTTCAAAACTCAAATCATCAATTTGGTCATTTTGTTCAATGTCTCCTACCCAACGTAAATACTCTTGCTTTTCACTAACTTTTTTCTCGGTTTGGCAGCCGCATAAAATGGAAAAAAGTAGGATTATTGCTAAATATGATTTTTTCATTCGGTTTGTTCTGTTCAAATGGCTTACAACTGTCTCGGCTATGAGTAGTTGCGTGGGTTAGCACTTAACTTTGCAAGTACACACCAAACTGAAAATCCGCAAGGATTTTCAGAAGTAGGCGAGAACAAGCAATTACTTATAGCCATTGTTGTAAGCTGGCTTTTATAAATATATTCCATTGAATTCTAATTCAAAAGGTTTCTTAATCGATTTTATAGTCAGTAGTTTTTCAAGATAAAATTCTTTCCATTCTACAGATTCAGGTTCATCATTTGAAAAATTCCCTTTCGTTATTTTCATTTTTTTTGTTAAGAAATTGATACTATAATCCGTTGTTTCTCCACTTGCCCTATGTGCTTCATTTGAATCATAACCGATTAATACAAACTCATTGTTTTGAAATCGGAATCTATATTTATGATTTGACATACTCCAGCTTCCAGCACTATACCAAAATCTATAATTAATGTCCAAAATTCCCTTCTTATTAATATTAAAACCTTCAAATGGTTCATCCATTGTTGGTGAGTCTCGAAGAATTATAAAATGTTCAGAAACTAATTTCTTATTAAAACCTCCTGATTTACTCCCAAAGTATATAGCAAGTATTCTAGGATTTAGGTCAATAGTATCTGTTCCAAGTCCATCATTTAATTCAATATTATTTCGGTCAGTTTTTTGAATAGCAAAAACTAAATCAGAGACACCATCTTGATTTAGGTCTCCAGAAGTAGAATCTAATAGTTTCCAATTATTAGGAATTATATTTTCAAGTGTTTCACCATTATCGGACAATATTAATTCACTTTGGCCAAAACAATTTAGACACATTAAAATTGCAAATATTGTTAGTGATTTCTTCATTTTTTTCAGCTTGCTTACAACGGTTTCGTATAACCGTCAGTTACGGGTTAAATTAGCGTTTATTTTCGGTTTAGCACAGGCTTTAGCAATTCCGAGTGGATTCGGACGTAGTCTAATCCACCGTAATTGCGGTTATACATTGTTAGCAACAGGTTTTATATTTCATTTCCACGTATCATTATTTGATTCGCTTTTTTTATGTTTTCAGGTGTTTTTGTAACCAATTTTATGAAATTGACATCCGAATTAAGTTTAGGATTTTTAATTTTAGTCAGTTCAATTTTTAAAATATAGTTTTCGTCTACTAAATATTCATTTTCATTTTGGTCAATTATGGTATCATCTATTTGGAATATCCTTGGATTTGTTTCAGTTGACAAATATTTTTCAGCAAGTTTTTCAAGAGTAATGAAATTCGGTTTGTAGTTTTCTTTAGTTGTAATATTTATTTTGCCGAAGTATTCTTTTCCGTTTAACTCCAAATTCTCCTTTTCTATATTAATTGATTCAATTTTATTTGGGTTTAAGGTCAATGCAGTTTTATCTCCAACTTGCATTCCGTTAACAAAGTAGGCTGGATTTTTACCACTATGTTGATTTGACAGACTGTTTTTGTCAATAACTTTTATGTCTGAGTCTTCAGAATATTTGGGTGTTTCCTTGACTTTAATTCCATTAATTTCTTGACTAAATAAGTTCATTGAAATTCCGAACACTAAAATCATTACTAAATTTCTCATAATCTCGTTTTTAACTTGTTGCTAACCTGTCTCTTATACACATCTGACGCTGCC
>CAJXVG010000205.1 GCA_913061495.1 uncultured Winogradskyella sp. | reverse complement strand
CTGATGATTGGAACTATGTCCTTTTAAAATGGAAAATTTACTTAACATTAAACATTTTTCTTTATTTAACGCTTTCAGCTGCATTGATATTTTGCAAGCCAGAGAAAAGTTAATAAGTACAGAAGCAGAGCGAAACTTAATCATATATATGATTGTTGTGCTCATAGTTATATGCTCATTGGTTATACTATTTTTTGTAGTTTATCAAAAACGAAAAAACCAACTGCTATTAGACAAAATAAAACAGCAGCAGAAGTTTGATGAAGAACTCGTTAAAACCCAACAAGAAATCCAGGAAGAAACTCTTAAACACATCGGGAGAGAGTTGCATGATAATATTGGGCAATTGTTGGCTATTTCCACTATGCAGATGAAAGCGGTTGCTAAAGTGGTTTCAGAAGATGTAAAGACTAAGATAGTAAATGCTTCTGATAATCTTAGCGAATCCCTTGTTGCAGTTAGGGCGTTATCCAAGTCCTTAAACTCAGATGTAATGAACACTTTAAACTTTGAAGTGATTGTTAAGAATGAAATAGAACGTTTAAACAAAACAGGTTTAATTACAGCACACCTCACTGAAAAAGGAATTATTGTGCCTTTGGACAATAAAAAAGACAGTATTATTCTCTTCCGTATACTACAGGAATTTTTTTCCAACACATTAAAATATGCCAACGCAGAACAATTAAGTGTTATCCTAGATTACCACACTGATTCTATAAACATTGAAGTTAAAGATAATGGTGACGGTTTTGATTTAATAAAAGCTGAAAAAGGTTCAGGTTTAATAAATATGGAAAAACGTGCAGAGTTAATTAACGCAACTTTCAATTTAAAATCCATACCCAATGACGGAACGGTTTTAAGTATTACCTATCCTTTTCGAGAAACCTAAAGAGAGCAGGCATTCCACAGTGGGTCTTTTGGTAAGGGAGCTTCTATAAAAACAGGCTCTTTTTTTACAGGATGAATAAAGGATAGTGTACGCGCATGGAGACTAATACTTGCATCCTTGTTACTTCGGTCAAAGCCATATTTTAAATCTCCTTTAATTGAACAGCCAATTGATGCCAGTTGTGCTCTTATTTGGTGATGTCTGCCAGTTTCTAAATCAATTTCAAGTAAATAAAAATTGTCTAATTGTTTAATTATTTTATAATGGAGAATGGCTTTTTTGCTCCCATCAGTGTCTTTAGTGAATGCCGTGGATTTATTTTTCTTCGGATTTTTTTTAAGCCAATGAACTAATGTGTCTTGAGTTTTTGGTGGTGGGTTTTTAACCAGAGCCCAATAGGTTTTTTTAGCAGATTTTTCCGCAAATAACTTATTTAATCTAGGAAGAGCTTTACTTGTTTTAGAAAATAATACAATACCAGTTGTAGGTCTGTCTAATCGATGAACAACTCCTAAATATACATTACCTGGTTTGTTATATTTTTCAGCTATATAATCTTTAACAATATCGCTCAGTGGTTTGTCTCCTGTTTTGTCACCTTGCACAATATCACCAGCACGTTTGTTAACAACAATAATATGGTTGTCTTCGTAAAGCACTTGGAGGTTGGTTTTATTTGATAGGATTTTAGACACTACTATTTAGATACGATTTCTTATTTCAAATTACAGCTAAATGGATACTGCGTAAACTGGAAACTAATATTGTTCATTCTCATTAGGGAAATCAGCCGATTTTACATCGCTCACATATTGCGAAATGGCATTGGTCATATCTTCGTAGAGATTCATATAGCGACGTAGAAACCTTGGGTTGAACTCATGCGTCATTCCAATCATGTCGTGCAACACCAATACTTGGCCGTCAACACCATCACCTGCTCCAATTCCAATAACAGGGATTGAAACACTCTCAGCGACTTCCTTGGCTAATTTTGCAGGAATTTTTTCTAATACAATTGCAAAACATCCTGCTTTTTCTAGCATTAATGCATCTTGTTTTAGTTGCTCGGCTTCTTGCTCTTCTTTTGCTCTAACGGTATACGTTCCAAATTTGTAAATAGATTGTGGAGTTAAACCCAAGTGTCCCATTACAGGAATTCCTGCATTTAAAATTCGTTTAATGGAATCCTTTATTTCTTTGCCACCTTCTAATTTTACGGCATGTCCGCCACTTTCTTTCATAATTCTAATAGCAGAACGTAAGGCCTCTTTTGGATCACTTTGGTAAGTTCCAAAAGGTAAATCTACTACCACCAAGGAGCGCTCAATTGCTCTGACTACAGAAGATGCATGATAAATCATGTGGTCTAAAGTTATCGGTAAGGTGGTTTCATGGCCAGCCATAACATTACTGGCAGAGTCACCAACTAAAATAACATCTATGCCTGCACCATCTACAATTTTTGCCATGGTAAAGTCATAGGCAGTGAGCATTGATATTTTTTCACCTTTGGCTTTCATATCTACCAAGGTTTTTACTGTGATTCTTTTATATTGTTTCTTTGCTACAGACATAGTATTTGTGTTAGTGGTTGTAAAAATAATGAGAATTGTGAAACTTATCTTTAATAGTGCTGAGAAATAAAGTGCTAACTTTATAGTTATGTAAAAATAAAAAACCAATGAGGAAGCATTTTATTTTCATTTTTTTACTCAGTATAAGTTTATCAGTTAAGGCTCAAAAATCTGAATCTGAACAGGTCAAAAATACAATCATAGAATTTTTTGAAGCGTTTCACAAACAAGGTACTTTAGCTTTAAGGGCAATGGTAAAAGGAGATATTACTATGCGATCCATTGCCAGCTATAATGAGGGAGGTTCAGAATTAACAGAAAGTACTTTTGGGGAATTCTTAAAAAATATAGCTAGTATTCCTAAAGAAATGACTTTTGAAGAAAAACTACTCGATTTCAACATTCAAATAGATAGTGCTATGGCAAATGCTTGGACACCTTACGAATTTTGGTTTAGTGGAAAATTAAGCCATTGTGGAGTTAATTCTTTTCAGCTTATGAAAGAAGATGGTCAATGGAAAATTATTTATTTGGTAGACAGTAGAAGAAAGAAAGGATGTCAAAATTAGATTTCTGAATTAACAATCAGACATATTAACACCAACAGCCAAGCCACCTTCTGAAGTTTCTTTATATTTTGTATTCATATCTTTTGCAGTCTCCCACATTGTGTTAACTACTTTATCTAAGGGTACTTTTACATTGTTAGGGTCCGTTTCTAAAGCGAGTTCTGCTGCATTAATTGCTTTTATAGCTCCCATTGAGTTACGTTCTATACATGGAATTTGAACTAAGCCACCAATTGGGTCGCAAGTTAAGCCAAGATGGTGTTCCATTGCAATTTCGGCAGCTACTACACATTGTTCTGGAGTTCCACCTAAAAGCTCGCATAAAGCACCAGCAGCCATGGCAGAGGATACGCCAATTTCAGCTTGACATCCTCCCATAGCAGCAGAAATGGTTGCGCCTTTCTTAAAAATACTTCCAATTTCTCCTGCTACCAATAAAAACTTTTTGACATGTTCAAAATCAGCTTCGTGATTTTCAATAACCATGTAATACATTAGGACCGAAGGAATAACACCTGCACTACCATTAGTTGGAGCTGTAACAACACGTCCCAAGGATGCGTTTACTTCATTAACAGCCAAAGCGAAACAACTCACCCATTTTAAGATTTGCCTAAATTTTACTTCGGTTTTTCTTATGGTTTTTAGCCATTCTTGAGGATTTTCATATTTAAAATCGCCAATTAATTTTTTGTGCATGTCAAAAGCTCGTCGTCGTACGTTGAGTCCACCAGGTAAATTACCTTCGGTATGGCAACCCACATACATACATTCTAACATGGTATCCCAAATGCGTTGTAATTCAAAATCAATGGTTTCAATAGATCTAATTGATTTTTCATTTTCCAAAACCACACCAGAAATAGGTAAGTTTAACTGCTTACAGACTTTTAATAAGTCCTCTCCTTTTTCAACAGGATAGGGAAATGTGCAATAAAATATGAGCTTATTGGCTTTTGAATTTTTTCGTTCTTCCTGTACCACAAATCCGCCACCAATAGAATAGTAAGTAGATTTATAACGTCTTCCATTTATTAGAGCGGTAAAGGTCATTCCATTGGAATGAAACGGTAAGAACTTTCGGTTAAAAACAATGTCTTCCTTAAAATTAAAAGGAAGCGTTTTTTCGTTATTAAATTTAAGTGTTCCGGATGTCTTAACTTCAGAAACTATGGTGTCAATATCTTCAATTGGCATTCGTTCTGGATCAGCTCCGCTTAAGCCCAATAAAACAGCAAAATCCGTGGCGTGGCCTTTTCCTGTTAAAGACAGAGAACCATAAAGGTCTACGGTGATTTTTTCGACTTTATCAAAACGCTTTTTGTTTTTTAAGTCATTAATCCAACGTTCTGCTGCACGCCAAGGTCCTAAGGTATGAGAACTTGAAGGACCTATGCCGATTTTGAGCATATCAAAAACAGAAATGATTTCCATTTACTAACCATTTAATTAAATGCAAATATACATTTTGTTTGTTGTGATTTGCGTATAAAAAAAGCTCTGATTTATAACCAGAGCTTGTTTCGTATAAAATTACTTTACCTATTGAACGTATTGTATCACATCGTTATAATTTGTTGTGTCTATATTATTACTATTTATAAAATCTACAGGGAGTATAACCACTCTAAATGTTTGGTCTAGGCTTTCACTATCTAATAGGGAATTAAAGTCAAATGTGGATGGTGCATCAATATAAATTGTTACAAAATCAAAATTATGCTCAAAATTGTACTGAAACTCTTCTCCATTTTCTATATAAACTGTTTCAGGAAGTATCTTCCAAACATCATAGCCATCTATCTGATTTACAAGTCTGTAAACTAATACCATATCTGATTCTAATAATTCAATGTTCAAAGGAACCTCTAAGGTTTGCTGGTAATTATTTGTAGATGTAAAATTTATAGTTTTTTCAAAAGATTGTCCAACGAAATTAACACCGTTCTCTCCTGGAGGCCCTTGATCGCCTTCGCAAGCGGTTAATAATAAGGTAAATAATGTAATAAAAGATAATATGCGTTTCATAATATTTTGTTTTATTTAAATGTATCAAAACTCTGTCTCTTATACACATCTGACGCTGCCGACGACTCCTT
>CAJXVG010000204.1 GCA_913061495.1 uncultured Winogradskyella sp. | reverse complement strand
TCTACACGTAAGGAGTCGTCGGCAGCGTCAGATGTGTATAAGAGACAGAGAAATTACAATTCAATGATTTTATTTCACTTTTAAATGAAAAAGACATTTTTTCACTCAAAAACGCCATTTTTTTAATTGTTTTGAGTGGTTTTAATTGGTTTTTTGAAATTTTGAAATGGCAATATTTAGTAAATGCTATAAAAAAAATCAGTTTTAAAAATGCTCTTGAACAAAGTTTAGGCGGATT
The DNA here is from genome assembly GCA_913061495.1 of uncultured Winogradskyella sp. GTDB lineage: Bacteria > Bacteroidota > Bacteroidia > Flavobacteriales > Flavobacteriaceae > Winogradskyella. Next base: position 4,939 of record CAJXVG010000204.1, on the reverse strand, counting down.
AACCGCATCACTAATTACACCAAACCGTATTGGTGATTATGGTGCCAAAGCTGTTTACTACACTAAAGCTTTTCGAAAAAAAATTGTGTTATTAAACCTGGTTGGTAATATAGCACAAATGACTATTACATCTATTTTTGGAATTATTGGCCTTTTTATTTTTATAAACCGATACAAGATTGAAATCAATTATTCTAACGTCACCAAAATTGTTGTAATTATTTTAGTACTGGGTTTACTTATCATTTTTGGATTAAAGCAAAACCGTTTTAAAATTAAAGGATTCTCGTTTCGGCGCATATTAGATTTTATAGAAACAATTCCTACCAAAACCCATCTTCTAAATTTGGTGTTTTCACTTAGTCGTTATTTGATTTTTTCGTTTCAATTTTACTATTTGTTAACCCTATTTAATGTTAACATCAGTTATCTCGAAGCCATGGTTACTATTACTAGCATGTATTTTTTAGCGTCTGTTATACCAGCTATTTCTATTTTTGATGTAGTTATAAAAGGAAGTGTAGCTGTATTTTTATTCAATTATATTGAAATTAATGCGTTTTCTGTTTTATCTGTAACTACAATAATGTGGTTTTTAAACTTTGTAATGCCTAGTGTAATCGGTAGCTATTTTGTCTTGAATTTTAAATTCCCCAAAACCGAAACAAAATGATCTCACTTTTTGTTATAGCTATAATTGTACTTTACTTGTTTATTATTGGTTTATTATCAATTGCTTTTGATAAAGTCGAGGATTTTAAGATGCAAGATTTAAAGCCTAAAACGAAGTTTTCTATTGTGGTGCCCTTTAGAAATGAAGCTAAAAATCTTCCGGATTTAATACATTCCATTTTAAAGTTGAACTATCCCAAATCCTTATTTGAAGTCATTTTTATTGATGATGAGTCTGTAGACAATTCTGTTGACATAATTAATACCTGCATTAGCAAAAACCATGGTAACAGTGCTGATGTGGATATATCTATAATTAAAAATCAAAGAACATCTAATTCACCCAAAAAAGATGCTATAACTGCCGCAATAAAACAGGCAAAAAATGAATGGATTATTACAACAGATGCAGATTGTTTATTGCCAAAGTTTTGGCTCGATGCTTTTGATGAATGTATTCAAACCCAAAACCTTCATTGTATGGTTGCACCAGTAACATATTCTAAAAATGTATCATTCTTTAAACGCTTTCAAACTTTAGATTTCTTGAGTTTACAAGGTGCTACTATTGGCGGTTTTGGTTTAAACAAACCTTTTATGTGTAATGGTGCCAATTTTGGGTATAAAAAATTGGAGTTTGAAAGCGTGAATGGTTTTGAAGGCAACAAAACAATTGCAAGTGGAGATGACATATTTCTGTTAGAAAAATTTTTAAACCTCAATGCTGAAAAAGTTGGCTATTTAAAATCGCAAAAAGTCATTGTAAAAACAAAGCCGGTTTCTACATTTTCAGACTTAATTCAACAACGATTGCGCTGGGCTGCCAAAACAAGCAGATATAATAATTGGTTTGCAAAATGTATTGGATTGATTGTTTTACTAGGTAACCTCACTGTTATAACTATCATTCCACTAACACTCTTCAATCTTGTAAGTATGCGGATTACTATTGCTTTAATAGTTATAAAATTCAGTATTGATTTTTTATTACTTTTTAAAACAACTCGTTTTTTTAGACAAGAGACACTTTTAATTACCTATTTAGCTGTTTGTTTTATTTATCCATTTTTCAGCGTTTATGTGGCTCTATTGTCATTTTTTAAATCTTATGAATGGAAAGACAGAACATTTAAAAAATAAGTGAAGTTAATATTTTTGTAGATTTACTTTTAATTGTCCTAAACTGAATAAACCTGTAACATATATTCAATGAAAAAAATCATCCTATTATGTGTAATTTTCACACTGAGTTGTTCCCTTTTTAGTCAAGAAACCTTTTCAGTCAATGGTGAGACTTTAGAACTTAAAACGGAAGTTAATGGCAAACTAGATTTACTCTGGAATGTTATTGACGGCAAATACCGCTATTTTGTTAGAACCGAAAACGGCACAATTACCGAACTTAAAAACACCAAATCACCTGAAGGCAATTACAACGAAGATTATAAAACTACGTTATACCAACTAACCAATGGACAATCTACCAAAAATTTAAAATTAACGCTTTACAGCTTAAAAGATTTTTTTGATAGCTACAATACTTTGGTAGATGACTCTTATAGCTCAATACAAAGCGATAAAAAATTGGGGTTAAGGTTTGGATTTTCTGGCGGAATAACCAATAATCCTTTTGTTGGTAATCCTGACAATACATTTGCACCATTAATTGGTGTAGAACTGGAGTTGTACGATGCTAATAACGAATCTAGACATTCTGGCTTTTTACAAGGACGACATGCGTTTAGTACTGACGACTTTAATTATGCAACTACTGAGTTTTCCTTAGGTTATCGTTTTAGGTTTATTCATCAAGATACCTTTTCTCTCTATGGGCAAACCAAATTTGCTACCGTAAATTTTACAGACGTAACCTTCATTGATGCCAATGCCATGGAAGCAGACATTAATGAAACTGCTTTTGATTTCCCTTTTATTTTTGGAATTGGCACAGACATTAAGGTTTCAGACAACAGTTATATTACATTTATTTACAGTGAGATATTTGCTGTGTTCTTTGATAATCAAGGTAATTTTCCTTTGGATTTTTCTTTAGGCTACAAATTAAATTTATAAAAATAGACTCAATTTATTTTAACTATTATGGGCAACTCAAAAGCTGTAGTGACTTGTTGCCCTCTTTTAATTGCTGGATGAATCTTAGGAATATCTTTTAAACTTTGCCTAAGCAAACTGTCTATCTCTGGAATTATTACTGCTGTATCAGGATTATAATCTATAGATTTAATATCTAAAACACCTTTGTTATTTATTTCAATGTGAAGATGAATGGTATCATTTACATCTTTTGAAACTACTAAATTCTGCTTTTCTAAAAAGTTATTGACATTACTGACCAATGTATTTTGAAAACAAGCTTTACTATCTGCTTTTACAGTAATAGAGTCACAACTGCTAAAGGTTGGGTAAGTGTCAACTTCATTCCAGTTAAAGGTTTGCAACTCTTCTTCAAGTAAGTCTTCGGAATAGATTTTTTTCTTTTCGAAATACTCGCAAGAGATAAGAAGGAACATAAAAGCAAAACAAGTAATTCGGTTCATTGCCATCATTATAATACCGAAAATACAATTTTTTTAGGTTCTACTCTTTTTCCAAAAACTTTTCTTGCTTTAGTTCTTCTAATCGTTTTTCTGCAAAGGTTACAAACGGGGTTTTTGCATGTTTTTTTAAGTAGGCTTCGTACATTGAAATTTTAGCATCCACATCTGCATAAAATTCGTCTTTAGTTCTAATTAAAAAAAACTCGGTCATTATGTTAGACGGATCCTCTTTTAGTGATTTTTGAAATGCCTTTATCGCTTCCTCGTATTTCTTTTGCCTATTTAAGATCGTGCCAAGCCTTTGGTATTCATTTGTTAATGACACATCTTGCATTTTAAGAGCTTTGGTAATCCATTCTTCTGCCTTTTCGTAATTGCTCAATCCCTCATAATAGCCACCAATTACAAACATGGCATTAGTGTCATAAGGGTTGTATTTTAATGCTTTTTTTCTGTGATATATGGCATCTTCATAGTCTGAATTATGCGCATAACTCAAACTTAATTTTTCATGGATAAATTCTGAAGTTTCACCCAATTCAAGCAATTTGTTAAACCATACAACCGAATGGGTATAAAACTCTTGGTAATAGTACGTTTGTGCTTTTAGACTAGTAAGTTCTATGTTGTTGGCATAGCTTTCTAAACCTTTATCAATAAAGCGTTGTGCTATTTTAAAGTTACGTTTTACCAAATGGTGTTTTGCAATTTTAAAGATGGTTTTTTGGTGTGTTAAGTCTAGCTTAAAAGCATTCATAAACATATTTATGGCTGTAGAATCATTTTGCTTCTCTAAAACCACACCCAACTCATAGTGGTAATTGGGATTAAGACTGTCATTTTCTACTAAAGTATTAAACAACTTATTTGCTTCTTTGTACTTTTTTGTTCTTGTCAGCAATTTGGCATAATCATATTGTAACAAATCATCATCTGGATTGTTCTCTATAGCCCACTTATAGTTTTCTAACCCTTTTTGGTAATTGCCTATAGCAACGTAAGCCTTAGCTATTTTATCAAAATTTATATCATTTTCAATGGCTTGGTAAGCTTCAATTGCTTTGGTATAATTACCCGTTGCGTAGAGTTGATCTGCTGTTTGGACCGTATTTTGACCATTTAGGATATAAGTTAAACCAAAAAATAAAAAGCAATATTTCATAGGTTTTCTCTAGTTTTTGGACTTTTTAGGCTTATCTGCAATTTGAAAGACTATTGGCAATGAATAAGGCACCTTAACTAACTCTTCTTTATGCTTTCCGGGAATAAACTGAGGCAAACTCTTAACTACACGGATAGCTTCCGTTTCTAGAGCTGGATGCGCAGCTCTGGCACCTACATCTATAAGACCGCCTTTTTTATCTATTGTAAATTTTACAAAAATCCGTTTTCTACCGCCAGAAAGACCCAATGAATCCGCAATTTTGATATTAAAGTTGCTATTGACATGCATTGCTACTTTTTGAGAGGTACATTTTTTTCGCTCTTCATTGTTTTGTAAACCTTTACATTCTGGCAAAAAAGGCACCTCATCAATTATTGAAAAAGGAACGGTAGAATCATTTTTTATAATCCTCTTTTCTCGCTGTTCAATTAACTTTAAATACTCTTTTTCTCTCTTAAATTGTAATTTGCTTATTGAATCAATCTGCTTGTTTACTGTCTCTTATACACATCTGACGCTGCCGACGACTCCTTACGTGTAGATC
>CAJXVG010000203.1 GCA_913061495.1 uncultured Winogradskyella sp. | reverse complement strand
GATCTACACGTAAGGAGTCGTCGGCAGCGTCAGATGTGTATAAGAGACAGCATAAAAAGTGTATTGGTGACTTCTACATTAAACTTTTCGCTACGTTCAGACCTATAATATTTTGAATCTGGTTTTTTTGTAACTGAATCTAATGTGGCATAATAAAAAGGGATCCAAGGTTTTAGCTGAGCATAGTGTGACAGCATTTTTTTTAAGGTTATATTAGCTTTGTTGGTTCCTTTATACTCTGGCATTAAATCCTTTAATTTCGAATTTAAAGAAATAGAACCTTGCTCTTCAAGCTCCATAACAATTGGCAATGTTGCTAATATTTTTGTTAGCGAGGCTACATCATAAACATCGTCAAAATCGACCTCGTTTTTTTTTTCATAAGTATGATAACCAAAGTTTTTATTGTAAATAATTTTACCCTTACGAGCTACTAACAACTGAATACCTGGTGTCATCTTTTCATTGACTGCGTGGTTGGCAACAGAATCTATTTTAGCAAGACGTTTAGAATCAACGCCTACACGTTCTGGCAAGGAATAACCTAATCTTAGTAATGAATTATAGTGTATGCCATCACCTGCTTTAAAAAATTTACCTGTACTTACTGGTAATTTTCCTTTGGCTCCAACAGCTCCAAAAATTATTTGAGCAGATTTTTCTTGAGCTATTTTACTGTTTTGATAACTCATTACTATTGCTTCAATATTCTCTACTGATTTTAAATCGTTGAGTGCATAAGGTCTGGCAAATACATCAAGCACAACTGTGTTGGTTCTGGAAATATCATCAATTAGTTCAATTTCTTTCTTTGAAAATTTAAAATCTTTCCATGGATTTGCATTCGACTTATGAAAACCAATTATTACAGTATTGTAATTTTTTAACATAGCAAATAGACCATTTAAGTTATCTGCATTAATGTAGTGGACTTCGGTATATTTCATCAACTCATCCTTAAACTGTGACCCATTGTCATCACCCAAACCGACGTACGCTATTTTTTTGGTTTCTAAATCACGTAATGGTAAAAGGCTATTGTTGTTTTTAACAACGGTAATGGCATTTTCCATTAAATCTTCGTAGAGTACATCATCTTTTACCCTGTTTAGATCTTCCTCTAGATTGTAAATTCCTACAGGACTATAATTGTGTAAGCCTACTTTATATTTAGCCATTAAAATTTTCTTAACAGAATGAGCTAAACGTTCTTCGGAAATAGTTCCTTTTTTAAAAGCTTCCAATATTTTTTTTGAACCTTCAGCAACATCTTCAGACATAAGCATAACATCGTTACCTGCCTTAAATGAAGCCAAATCAATATCTCCTGTTTCATCAAAATCTGCAGCTCCTTTCATTGTTAAGGCATCGGTAAAAATCAAACCATTAAAATTCAATTTGTTCTTTAAAATATTGGTAACTATATTTTTTGATAAAGAAGACGGATAATTTGAGCGACTTTCTAAACTAGGGACATTTAAATGAGCCACCATAACACTACATAAACCCTCTTTTATTAGTTTTCTGTATGGGTAAAGCTCTACAGAATCAATCCGTTTAGAACTAAAACCAATGGTTGGTAAGGTAAGGTGCGAATCTTGTTCTGTATCGCCATGGCCTGGAAAATGTTTTGCATTTGCCAGCACACCAGCACTTTGCATTCCCTTCATAAAAGCCAAAGCTTTTTCTGTTACGTTATCCCTATCTTCCCCAAATGAACGATTTCCTATAATAGGGTTATTTGGGTTGGTATTAATATCCACAACTGGTGCAAAGTTAAAATGTACTCCAAGGCGTTTGCTGTGTTCACCAATCTGTCTTCCTGTTTGTTCAACTAAATTGTTATTTGAAATTGCTCCAAGCGTCATATTCCAAGGGAAAGCATAGGTTGAATCCAACCTCATATTTAATCCCCATTCTGCATCCATACCAACTAAAAGTGGAAGTTTTGAGGCTGCTTGCAATTCATTATTCAAACGAGCTTGACGCACTGGTCCGCCTTTTGAATAAATAACTCCACCAATGTAATGGTCTTTAATAAGATTAATGATTTCACGTTTTCTTTTTGGTCCATCTTTAGACAACACTTGAACCATAAAAAGCTGTCCCACACGTTCTTTTAGAGACATTGAGCTATAAACACTATCTACCCACTTCTCTTGAGCAACCGGGTTTTTAGCTAATAATGGATTGTTTGTGAATTCTTGTGCAAAACTTATTTGAAAACAAGAGTATATAAAAAGAAGGGCAAAGTATCGCATGGGCAGTCTTTTTCGTTTTAATTATTAATAACGAATAGTGTGCCAAATTAGCATAATTAAAATGAAGTTAAAAAGACTTTAAGATAGATTTATAAACGGAATAATTAACAGAGTGGTATATTTAAATACATTAATCAAACAAATCGATATGTCGGTCGTGATAGCCTAAAAGATAGAGTATACCATCTAAACCTATACTAGAAATTGAACTTTGAGCATTAGCTTTTACAGTTGGTTTAGCATGAAACGCGATACCCAAACCTGCTAGATTTAGCATTTGCAGATCATTTGCACCATCACCAACGGCAATCGTTTGACTAATGTCTATACCTTCTTTATCTGCTAGAGCTTGTAAGTATTCAGCTTTTTTGTTACCGTCAACTATATCACCAAGATAATTACCTGTTAGCACACCATCCTTAATTTCAAGTTGATTGGCATACACGTAATCGATTCCAAGTTTCTCCTGAAGATAATGTCCGAAATAAGTAAATCCACCAGATAAAATCGCTGTTTTAAAACCGTAAGTATGTAATGTATCAATTAATCTTCTTGCTCCTTTGGTAATGGGTAAGTTAAGTGCGACGTTATGCAGTACATCTTCGCTTAAACCTTTGAGCAATTTCATACGCTGTTTAAAACTTTCGTTAAAATCGATTTCACCATTCATTGCAGATTCTGTAATAGCTCTGACCTCTATGCCAACACCAGCCAATTCTGCTAGTTCATCGATAACTTCCGTTTGAATTAAGGTAGAGTCCATATCAAAACAAACTAGTCGCCTATTTCTCCTGAAAATATTATCTTCTTGAAATGCAATATCAACATCTAATTCTCTGGAAATTTGCATAAATTTCGCTGTAAAAATAGTCTTATCTTCAATTTTTCCTCGAATAGAAAGTTGAATAGATGCTCTTGGATATTCTTCTTCCTTAACTAAAGACAGTCTGCCTGTAAGGCGTTTTATGGAATCTATGTTTAGATTTTTATCGGAAATAATTTTAGTGACCTCAGAAATTTGTTCTGCTGCAAGTTTTTCACCCAAAATGGTAACAATATATCTGTCTTTTCCTTGAAGGCTCACCCAATTTTCATAATTTTCTAAAGAGATAGGCTTAAACTTGGCTTTGATTCCTAATTCATAGGCTTTGAATAATAAATCTTTTAGCACTGCAGCTGATTTTTTACCCGATTTAATTTCAAACATAATACCTAAAGATAATGTATCATGTATGTTTGCCTGTCCTATATCTAGTATTTTAGCACCATATTCTGCTAATACACTTGTTAAGCTAGAAGTCAAGCCTGGTTTATCCTGCCCTGAAATATTGAGTAAAAAAATATCTGTTCCCAAATTGGTAAAGTTTGTGCTGTTTATTTCTATTTAATAAATCTACTGTGCCAACTCTCACTGGCAGGTACTTCCCAATTGTCCTTAAATTCTGCAATGTTGTTAACCAGATTATTAAAAACAATAGTGTTTTTAGAAACCGCTTTTTGCTTTGCCATTTTCTTAAAATCCAACAATGGTTTATAGGCAATGAACTCACCTTGCTTATAAGATACATTCATCTTATCCATTAAATCCACGTTGTAATCTTGTTCTAATTGCTGAATAAAGCGTACAGAAGCATCAATGGAGCAACCTGTAGCGTTATTCAAATTTTGGTTTAAAGCAATTACTATAAATCGCTTATAAACAACCTTGTAACCAGACTGTAAATCTTTTCCATGGGCTGTCCAAGCTTCAATAAAAGTATTGAGTTTAGATTCTATTTCTGCTATTTCTTCTTCTGTAAAAGATCGATTGGCTTGGTAAATCCAAACTCTGGATTCGTCTGGTAATGTATCAAAATCAACTAACATATATACTTCTTTTTCTTATTGCGAAAATACAATTTTACATCCAATTTCTATTTTGGGATGCAACCTTAAACAACATATAGTTTGTTAATTGTTTTGCTTTTTCTAAAGGTATGTGAAGTATAACTAATGCTTTTGAAGCTGTAGCTACTTTTACAGAAGCAACCTCTCTGCGCCTTTGAAAAAATGTTTGCGTAAGCTCTACTGATTGTATTTTGTGCAGTTCCATAATTTGAGTGGTTGTATCTACAAACCCTTTTCCCACAGTAAGGTACTCTTCATTTATAGAAAAATACGATTTTCTGTAACGCGTAAACACATATAAAATCATGTAGGAAACCAATAGTATATTTACAAGGAAAGCTTCAATGTCAAACAGAAAGAAAACACTCACATTTACAAATACAATTATCATTGTACCTCTTGCTAATAATATCCGTTTAAAATACGAATCTGGTTTATGCTTAGTTACGTTTTTGGTATAATTAGTAAATAATTTACGCATTAAATATGCAGTTTGCACTTTGTCTATACCAACTATTGAAAAATTAGATTGCAACTTTTTATTCACCATAGCTTGCTTTACAGCTAATCTATGTAAACCAAAATAACGTTTTAGCCTATTGGTGCTTATTGATATACTTTGAATTCTGCTTGGCGTTAAGCTTAAAGCAATTTTATTGAATAAACCTTTATTAATTTCAATTGTGGTATTGTTTTCAATAACTTTTAGGTTGAAATTAATGATAAACGTTTTAACTACTGAGAACATAATAGAAATAAAAATTAAGACAACAAATGCTATTATATTAAAAAGTATGATAGATTGAATGGTTTTATTTTCAAAATTCAACTGGTTTCCCACCGTATCCTTTATGGTACTTTCATCGATAAAATCTCTAAATTCTTGAAATAACCCAAAAAAGAATGCTGCAATTATTGCCAAACTCCTAAGGTGATTTTGTGAAACTCCTTCTAGCAATAACCTTTTGGGTGTGGCTTTAAAATAAATCTTTTCTTTTGTCTGAGGTTCTTCTGCAATATTTGCCTCTGACTTTAAATCTGTCTC
>CAJXVG010000202.1 GCA_913061495.1 uncultured Winogradskyella sp. | reverse complement strand
TTAAGGTCTAATTAATGTTTTTCAAAATTACTGTGAATTTCACTAGTTAGTTGCCTTGTTAGATTCTCTCCAGACTGAATTCCAACTAAAATAAAAACACCTAAAATTAAAAGTATTGACTTCCTCATTAGACGTTTTAAACTTGTTTAAAATTACAGTATTTTTATGCAAAATTTCCGATTAATGAAAAATTCCGAAGCTTTTGTAAAAGACATCAACAAGGGCAACACCTTTAAGGGTGATTATATTAAGCTTGGCGCTGCAATGCTTGAAGGCGAAACCATGACCAATACCTATGTTAACGTACCATTAAAAACCATGAACAGGCATGGGCTAATTGCTGGTGCAACAGGAACAGGAAAAACGAAAACACTTCAGGTCCTGGCAGAAAATCTTTCTGAAAAAGGAGTACCTGTATTGTTAATGGACATAAAGGGAGATTTGAGTGGATTGGCTAAAGCAAGTCCTGGACATGCAAAAATTGATGAACGGCACGAAAAAATTGGATTACATTTTGAACCTAAAGCATTTCCTGTTGAAATGATGACATTATCCGAGCAAGATGGCGTGCGTTTACGTGCTACCATTAGTGAGTTTGGTCCTGTTTTAATTTCAAGAATCTTAGATGTTACCGAAACACAAGCAGGCATTATTTCTGTAATATTCAAATACTGTGATGACAATAAGTTACCGTTATTAGATTTAAAGGATTTTAAAAAAATGCTTCAATACGCTACAAATGAAGGCAAAAAAGAATTTGAAGAAGCGTATGGACGAATTTCAACGGCATCAACAGGAGCCATTCTTAGAAAACTGATTGAAATCGAGCAACAAGGAGGAGATTTGTTTTTTGGTGAAACGTCTTTTGATACTCAAGATTTACTTAGAATTGACGACAACGGAAAAGGCTATATAAATATTATTCGTTTAACAGACATACAAGATAAACCAAAATTATTCTCAACATTTATGTTGAGTTTATTGGCTGAAATCTATTCAACTTTTCCTGAACAAGGAGATAGCGGCAGACCTGAATTAATTATGTTTATAGATGAAGCCCATTTAATTTTTAATGAAGCTTCTGATGCGTTGTTAAATCAGATTGAAAGTATTGTAAAACTCATAAGAAGTAAAGGAGTTGGCCTATATTTTGTAACCCAAAATCCTACTGATGTACCAGAAGCAGTTTTAGGACAACTAGGCTTAAAAGTGCAGCATGCCTTAAGAGCTTTTACCGCAAAAGACAGAAAAGCCATTAAGCTAACGGCTCAAAACTATCCTGATACTGATTATTACGATACTGCAGACGTATTGACTTCTTTAGGAATTGGAGAAGCCTTAGTATCTGCTTTAGATGAAAAAGGAAGGCCTTCACCATTGGCGGCAACTATGATGCGCGCACCTATGAGTCGTATGGATATTTTAACTGAATCTGAATTGGGTGGTCTTTTAGCTGAATCTAAATTAGCAAAAAAGTATAACCAAGAAATTGACAGGGAAAGTGCTTACGAGATGCTCAACAAAAAAATTGAGTTAGCGGAAGCTGAAGAAGCTAAACAAAAAGCAAAAGAAGAAAGAGAGGCATTAAAAAGAGCCGCAAGTAAAAAACGCTCAACCTCAACCCGAAGAAGAAGTACTAGACAACACCCACTTGTAAAAGTTTTAACGAGTGCAACAGTTATAAGAGGTGTATTAGGAATCTTATCCAAAATGATTAAATAACATAAATCAATCCCCAACAAAACACATGAAAAAAATATTATTAGTGCTAGTTATCTGTTTGCTATTGGCAACAAGCTGTAAAAACGAACCCAATCCTTTTTTAGTTAAGAAAAACCATATTGGTTTACTGACGGATTCTACACAAGTGAAAGATTTAGATGCTATATTCGCTAACGATTCTGTAGTACGCTACATAGCTGGAGACGAGTTTACAGGCTCTGTAAATACAATTGAAATTTTTGACAAAGGAGGTATAAAACTATTAGATCTTTCTCCTGTAGACGCCTTAGATTCTACTTCTGTGATTTCCACGGTAAGAATCATTGATGATCGCTATAAAACAGAACAAGAAATTTCAACTTTAAGTACATTTGGAGATATTCAAAATGCTTATAAGATTTCAAAAATAGATAACCTTATCAACTCAGTTGTTGTTTCCGTAGATAAAATAAACGCATCATTCACTATTGATAAAAAGGAATTACCGTCAAGTTTACGTTTTAAAACGGGAGAACAGATAGATGAAGTTCAAATTCCAGCAAAAGCAAAGATTAAATTTTTTATGCTGCATTGGTAAGGGCAGTTAATAGTAATGATAATGACATGAAAGAAAATAAAAAGTTTACCATTCAGAATTCACCTTTTATAGTACCAACAGATGACGGCAAAATTATTAAAGAACATTTTGGCTTAGCCACAAATGGCAATTCTGATATAAGCATTGCACATATGGTCGCACCTGCAGGTTGGAGTGAACCGTTTCAAACTCCAGATTTTGATGAATATACATTTGTTATTAAAGGGAAAAAACAATTTATAATTGATGGAGAGACTATTGTTTTAAAAGCTGGTGAGTCAATTAAAGTTAAGAAAAATACAAGGCTTCAATATTCCAACCCTTTTACCGAACCTTGTGAATATATAGCCATATGTATGCCTGCCTTTTCAGTTGATTCTGTAAACCGAGAAGATAAATAAACATGAGCAAGTTTATTATAAAATCTATCGGAAAAGCCATAAATGCCACTAGTTTAGTGTCGCCAAAATATGCTTCTAAAAAAGCACTGAGTTTATTTGCTACTCCGAGAAAAGGTAGATATTCCGAAGCTCAAAGGCAAAGTCTTTCAACTGCAAATTTTGAAAGTTTAAAGTATGAAAATTTTAATATTGCTACATATCATTGGCCTGGCAACAACAAAACCATTCTATTAGTTCATGGTTGGGAAAGCAATGTCTGGCGATGGAATTATATGCTAGAAGATTTAAAAGCTCAAGACTACAACATTATTGCGCTAGATGCACCTGCCCATGGAAACTCTAGCAGCAGACAATTTAATGCTGTTTTGTATTCTGAATTTATTAATGTCGTGGCAAAAAAATACCAACCCAATGTATTGGTAGGTCATTCCGTGGGAGGTATGGCAAGTGTATTTTGTATGCATAACCACAAGCTAGCATCAGTTAAAAAATTAATTTTATTGGGTGCTCCTGCACATTTTACCGGAGTTTTTTCAAGATATAAAAGTATGATGGGTTACAACAAACGCGTTTCAAACGGACTCGATTCTATTGTTTTAAATCGTTTCGGAAAACCTATTGATTACTTTTCGGCTGCAAATTTTTCAAAGGATATTGAAGCCAAAGGATTGATAATACATGACAAAAAAGATAAGATTATTCCGTTTGAAGACGCACTTCTTTTTGCTAATCGTTTTAAAAATTCAGAATTAATTAGCACCGAAGGGTTTGGGCATAGCTTAATAGACAAATCCCTAATTCCTAAAATTATTGAGTTTATAAATGCATAATCTTTATTGTACTTTTGCACTATGTCCGAAAATTTAACACGTTTAAACAAATACCTAAGTGAAGCTGGTTACTGTTCTCGCAGAGCTGCTGATCGTTTAATTGATGCTGGTCGTGTAACAATCAATGATGTTATACCTGAAATGGGAACTAAAGTTGCCCATGAAGATGTGGTAAAAGTTGATGGTGAAATTATTGGCGAACGCAAACAAGATTTTGTTTACTTGGCATTTAATAAGCCTGTTGGTATTGTTTGCACTACTGACACACGTGTAGAAAAGGACAATATTATAGATTACATCAATTACCCTAAACGTATTTTTCCAATAGGAAGGTTAGACAAACCCAGTGAAGGCTTAATATTGTTAACTGATGATGGCGACATTGTAAACAAAATTTTAAGGGCAAGCAATAATCATGAAAAGGAATATATTGTTACTGTAGATCAGCCTATTTCACAAACTTTTATTAAGCGTATGTCTGGCGGCATTTACCTTGAAGAATTAGGAAAACGTACAAAGGAATGTGAGGTTAAAAAGATAGATAAATTTACGTTCAGTATTATTTTAACCCAAGGTTTGAATCGGCAAATCCGTAGAATGTGTGAGTATCTCAGCTATGAAGTCCAAACCTTAAAGCGTGTTCGAATTATGAATATTAAACTCGATATGCCAACTGGCAAATATCGTGAATTAACTAAGAATGAATTTGACACTCTGAACGAACTTATTAGCGAATCCACAAAAACTTACGATCCCAAGCTAAGAACAACGCGCCAAAACAGGCGATAACACTTACTTATATATTTTTTGTTAATTCAAACACTAAAAATTATATCTTAGAATCTAAATTTTAGAGCAAGAAAAACTAATTTTTATACCTTAGTGTTTAAATAATTAAATCATGATAAAAATATTATCTATAATATTAACTGTCGGAGGAATGATTGCCCTCATATTAGGCGTTTTGGGAATTTTTGGAAATAATATTGTTTCATTAAGCCCTTGGGCTCTTACAATATTGGGAGGTGTTTTCTTTTTGTCTGGTGTTTCAATGCTCAAATACCGAAAGGACCAACCAGCAGATAAAGAATAAAGTGAATGCAAAATATACTAACTCCTTTCCACCTCGCAATTCCTGTTTATAATTTAGCCGAATGTAGAAATTTCTATACCAACACTCTAAATCTCGAGGAAGGAAGAAGTAGCGATCATTGGGTAGACTATAACTTTTTTGGACATCAATTGGTAATTCACTACAAGCCTAAACAAACGGAAGATATAGCAAGCAATCCTGTAGACGGTAAATCTGTACCTGTTCCACATTTTGGCGTGGTTCTAAGTTGGAAAGATTTTCATGAATTTGCAGAAAATCTTAGGTTAAAAAATATTGAATTCATTATTGAACCTTACATAAGATTTGAAGGTAAAGTTGGCGAGCAAGCCACTATGTTTTTTAAAGACCCTTCTGGCAATGCTTTAGAATTTAAAGCCTTTAAGGATATGAATCAGTTATTTGCTAAATAGTTTCTTTTTCTTCTGGCTATATAAAATGGCAAATAAATAATTAGAAATAATGGAATTACTACAATTTGACCCACAATGATATAGTAAGGCCATTCTCCAAAATAATCTAACAACGATGCTGATTTTGGCTTCTGGTTTAAATAAAAGTAGTTAGCATCCAATACCTGTCTCTTATACACATCTCCGAGCCCACGAGACCGAGGCTGATCTC
>CAJXVG010000201.1 GCA_913061495.1 uncultured Winogradskyella sp. | reverse complement strand
CTACACGTAAGGAGTCGTCGGCAGCGTCAGATGTGTATAAGAGACAGATTTTATAGAAAGCTCACCGATAGTTTTATGATAGGTTTTCATACTATCCACAAAACTTTCTGTTGAAATATCAATGTATTCTATTTTTACTTTGAAATATTGACCAGCGCTAAAAGAATTATTTTTCTTTTCAATATCATCATAAGAAACAACTACTGAAAAATCATCGATAGTTTTCTTTTCATTAAAAGTTTCTATAATTTGTTGTTCTTCTGCCTCACTTAAAACCGTTTTTTGATTTTTACCTTCTTTGATTTTAGTGCCTAAATTAGAAGCATCAATCAATACCACTTCTTCGGTATTATTTTTATCTAAAAAAATGATAGAAACGTTTGTTCCAGTTGTAGCGAAAATGTTTGAAGGCATAGACACTACACCTGCTAACATTTTATTTTTAATCATTTTTTGTCTAATTTTTTTGTCAATACCTGTTTGAGCAGTAATAAACCCTGTAGGTACTACAACAGCCGCTTTTCCTGTTTTGGTTAGACTGAACATAATATGTTGTAAAAACAGAGTGTAGATAGCCATTGATTCCTTTTTCTTTTTAGGAATGTTTGGTATGCCTGCAAAAAAGCGATCGTTATTTTTTTTACTATCTAAATCCTCTCTATACTCGCTAAAATCTAACTTAAACGGTGGATTAGAAACAATATAATCGAACTTTTGTAATTGCCCATTTTCATCTTTATGGTATGGTGCTAAAATGGTATTACCACGCACTACGTTTTGTAATGAGTGTACTAAATTGTTAAGAATCAAATTAAGACGTAATAGCTTCGATGATTTTTTAGATACGTCTTGTGAATAAATTGAACATTTATCCTCACCAATAGCGTGTGCTAAATTCATTAATAACGTTCCAGAACCTGCGCTTGGGTCATAACAAGTAACATCTTGTATGTTATCTTCGGTTACCAGAATAGACGCCATAATTTTAGCGACTGCGTGAGGCGTGTAATACTCTGCATACGTGCCACCGCTATCGTTATTATAGTCTTTTATCAAATACTCGAAAATAGTAGCATAAAAATCGTATTTTTCATTAAAAATATGCTCAAAGCTAAAATCAACTAATTGATTGATTACTGCTTTAGCAAATGCGTTTCTATCGCCTTCATCAATTTTTTCACTAATTCTTTCAAATAAAGGTTCTTTTGAGCCACTTGTAGTAACCACAGAGAAAATATCGTTGTTTTGAACGGCAATATCCATTAAGGTATCATCAAAGGTTAATGCGAAATCTGATTTGTTTTGGATGCCGAATAAATGTGATATAAAATGATGTGGTTTTAGAACTGCTGTATCTGCACTTAATTGTAAGGTTAGCATTTCGTATTCTTCCTCACTTAATTGCTCAATTGCTTCTTGCCAATTATTGGCTTCGGCTAATTCTGGATTTAGTTGTTTTACCTCGTAGGCAAACTTATCGTTTAAGAACTTGTATAAGAAAGTTTGGGTAATGATAATGTATTCATCACCGCTATTGCCTAAACCATAATTAGAACAGATCCCTTTAAGACTGTCTATAAGGTTTTTTACTTGTGTTTGAAATTGTACTGTTGTCGTCATTTAATCAACTCTCTAATATTAGGCTGTACGCCCGTGAAATTCATTGGTATATTCTTGTACTACTAAATTGTTTATGAATTTAGAAGTCTCTGGGTTTAATTTAATTTTGTTTTGATTGACAAATTGATTGATTACCAATTTTATCATCATCTTATCTAAATAGCCTTCGTTTTGCAACAAACGACTATTTTGTATTACTTGAAGGTCTGCTTCATTTTTTACTGATTGTAAGGCTTCAAATAATTGACTTTCTCTTTGGGTTAAACCACCTTTTTCTACAATACGTTTGTGAATACGACAATATTTTGGGTCGTTATTGTATTTAGCTTGTAATAGTTTGTTTTGTCTATTTAACTCTAATATTTTGGCGTGTATTTCTTTTAATGCGCCAATATTGGCTTTCATTTCGTCTTGGGTGACTTCGTTTAGTTTCTTCTTTTTAAACAAACGCTCCAGTTCTTCATATAGACTAATGAATTTAGGGTCTTTTTTATCGAAGTTATTAGATAACTCTTCTCGTGTTTTGCGTAGTGTGTCCTTTAATTGGTCGGCTAAAACAAGTTCTTCCTCACCAACTTTATTGAACATAAAAATGACATCTTCTAAAGCTACATTAAGTAAGTTGGTAGTATCGACATCATTTTCTAATGCTTCTTTTTGATTGAGTAATTGTAAATGGTTGTTAGCCTCACGATATAGAACTGTTAGTTTTTTGAAGTCTATTTTATCTAATAACTCATAATGACCGAATAAGCGAATTAAATTATACAAACTCTTTGCATTACCTAATGCTTTCACTAATGCCAACATTTTTTTACGGTCTGATATTTCAGAGATTTGTTGCGAAAATATTTCAGCATTAAGCGTATCAAAATGAAATAGAACTTCTTTAATATCGGCTATTTCCTCTTCAATTTCTTCTTTAGACAAGAATAAGTTTTTATAGCTTTCTAACTCATCACCATTTTCGGCTTGTAGTTCATTAAAATAATCTTCGTTGGTTCTTTTAAACTCGTCTGATATATCGGCAAAGTCTACTACATAACCATATCTGTAATCTTTGTAAGTTCTGTTTACTCGGGTTAAGGTTTGTAATAGGTTATGTTTTTTAATTAATCTACCTAAATACAGTTTCTTTAAACGTTTGGCATCAAAGCCGGTCAATAACATATTGTAAACAAACAGAATATCTATTTTACCATCTTTAAAATCTTCTACCTCACTTTTACGTTCATCCTTTGTGCCTATGTCGTGAAGTATAAGGGTAGCAGTCTTTAACTTAAAACTATCTTTTTTCTTTTTGTTGTAGGATTCGTTTTCTTCGGCTACTTGGTCTAAAAGAGCATTTTCGTTATCTGCATATTTTGAATTGAAAATATCGAATAGCATTTTTGCTTGGTCTGAACTATCGCAAACTACCATTGCACCGACTGAATTATCATCGTAAGTTAAGCGGAAGTTTTCAAAATCCTCTACGATGTAATCAAGCATAGGTTCTGCAAATCTCCTGTCTGCAAATATTTTCTTTTTGGATATATCGCCTTGTAATACTTCAATTTCTTTTAAAGCATTTTCAAGTACCATTTTATAATTAGAGGCTATTTCCTCTCTAATTAATTTAAGAGTATAACCATCTGCAATAGATGCGTTGTAATAGTACTTGTGTATGTAATCGCCAAATAAAGATTTAGAATTATAATCGTTACCCAATAGCGGTGTTCCGGTTAAACCAATCTTGATAGCACTTTTATCTGATTGCTCTAAATTGGCTAAAAAACTACCTTTAGGATTGTAACTTCTATGTACTTCATCTAAAAAGTAGATTCTTTGAATATTAATGTCGTAGTCTTGTTCGGTTACAATTTGAGCATCTTCAGAAAACTTTTGAATATTAACGACTGTAATTTCAGCATTACCTCTTTCATTGTGAAGTGCTGCTTTAGATTTAATGTCTTTTACAAATTCATCCCTTGAATTAACCGTATGTACCGTTAAACCTCTACTTGCAAATTCTCTTTTAGATTGAATCAATAAGTCTAATCTATCTACAATAAAATAAAATTTAGGTATAATGTTTTGTTTCTGAAAATAGTCAGTCAAAAACTTAACGTTGTAGTATGTTAAAGCTGTTTTTCCGCTTCCTTGCGTATGCCAAATAATACCCTTACGAGTACCTTCGTTTAACTTGTTTTCTATTGCTTTGGTTGCAAATAGTTGAGGATAACGCATAATATGCTTTTGTATGCCTGCACTCTCATTTACATAGGCTATAGCATATTGCAATACAAAAGATAAACGGTCTTTTGAGAATAAAGATGTTGATACTCGATTGGTTGGTGAATTAGGATTTTTATTGGTTAAAAACTCTGGTGAGTGTTTAATAATAACCAAATTATTGTCCTTTAATATTTCATTTTCAATATTATCATTTTCAGGTAATAATAAGCTATCTAAATTGAAAGTTTCTTCTTCTCTGAAATAGTTAAATACTGGTTTATGGTATGAGGGTGACGCATAAAAAACACCTTGAACAGTATCTACATCATCACTATCATATTCCATATTATTAGAGAATACCATTAGTTGCGTGATGTTTACAAAGCGTCGGAATTTTTTATTCTGGAAACGTTTGTTTATCCTGTTGCGTTCGGCAATGATGCCTTCTTTATTATTTGGCTTTTTAACTTCAATGAATATTAAAGGCAAACCATTAACCAAAAGGATTATATCTGGTCTAAATTCTTCATCGCCATTTTTATAGGTCAGTTCTGTAACTACATTAAATGTGTTGTTTTCAAAATTATCGAAGTCAATAATTTTATGCCCTGTCTTTTGAATTAGCCTATCATAGAAAGCCTTTCCTAAATCTTCGTTGTCTAAAAGTAATGATACATCACTTAATAAACGTTTAGCTTCGTCTTCTTCTAAATCGTGATTTATTTTCTGTATGCTCTTTATAAAAACATCTGTAAAGATGTTTGTTTCTTCATTCCAAACCGCATTTTTTAGAGATAAGTATTTATAACCTAATCGAGTAAGGTGTAGTATAGATGGTATTTTGACCCTTGAATCTTCGTTGAATTTCATTTACTTTTTTACGGTTAGTTATTCTCAAAGTAGAACCATAAAAATATAAATCTTTTTTTAGGAAGTGGGAATAATTTGAGATTATAATAAAGTGTTATTCTTCTTCTTCAAAAAGGCCATAGGCTTTTTCATTAAATTCTTGGGGTATTACTCTTAAACCTACTGTATCAATTTTATCATCTAAATACTCACCAAAGGGTATTAATGAGTTTTTTGTAGCTTGTGTTGCTTCTTCTTCATTGTGATATTTTTTGCCCTTTACAGTAAAGTTTAAATAGTTGTCTTGATAATGAATTAATTCATCCTCAATATGGAGTTTTCTATCTTTGAAAACATCTTTATTGAATATTAAAGTATCTATATCAATAATTACAAGAGGTTTTACATTTGATGTGTCAAAACCTTCTTTCTTTAGATTTTCTAATTCCTCTTTAAACCAAAAATTAACCCATTTATTAAGACCAGCAGTATTGAAAATACGATAGTGTAAAACTAAAACAGAATGAACTATTACATTTTTAGGATTGAAGCCATTATCAAACTCTAATTCTTTTGATAAGATTTTACGAATGTTATTGATTATTTGTAATACCGCTTTAGGTTTTCCTT
>CAJXVG010000200.1 GCA_913061495.1 uncultured Winogradskyella sp. | reverse complement strand
ACGAGATCAGCCTCGGTCTCGTGGGCTCGGAGATGTGTATAAGAGACAGGAAGAGGAGATTTCCGTTTCAAAGTGGATTGACGGTACACTATTAACCCCTAATGTTAACGAAAAGCCTAAACTAGCTATAATCATAGCAGGTTCTGGACCTACAAACAGAAATGGGAACCAGAATTTTCTTAAAAACAATTCCCTTAAAAAATTAGCAGAAGGACTAACCAACAATAACATTGCAACCTTTAGGTTCGATAAGCGTATTGTAAAACAAATACGTCAAGGGAATGTTGACAATTCAATTGTTTTCGATGATTTTGTCTCTGACGCCTCCGAGGTGCTTAAATTTTTTAAATCTAAAGAAGATTATTCCCAAATCTATATTATAGGTCATAGTCAAGGCAGTTTGGTTGGCATGCTTGCTGCAAAAGATGAAGCAGATGGCTTTATATCATTAGCTGGAGCTGGTCAAAATATTGGTGATGTTCTAGTTGAGCAAGTCTCAAAAACAGCGCCTATGTTTAGTGAAGATACCAAACGTGTTGTAGAATCCTTAAAAAAAGGTGAAACTACAACTGAATATCCTGCACAGCTAGCCTCTCTCTTCAATGCAGATTTACAACCATTTATGATAAATTGGATGAAATATAACCCAACAGAAATTTTAGGTGATATGGAGATGCCAGTCTTAATTATTAATGGTACTAAAGATCTTCAGGTTTCAGAAAAAGAAGCTGAGTTACTAAAAAAATCCAATGAACGAGCAACCTTAAAAATCATCAACAATATGAATCACGTACTATTCGAAATTGAAGGTGATGATTTAGAAAACTCTAAATCTTATAATGAATCTTTTAGACCTATTTCTACAGAACTAATTACTACAATCACAGAGTTCATAAGAAAAAATTAAGATTCTTCAACATACCCCATAATAAAATTAAAAAAGCATCTCATAGTGAGATGCTTTTTTTCTACTAACCAACCAAACTGTAATGTCACGATTTTTTGAAGTATGTCGCTAATCAGGCGACATTCGTTTAACATTACACTTCATATAACACAAACCTCGTGCCAAAGTAATCTAGAACAGATTTTTTGGAATAATAAAATAATTTTATATCTTTATGATATCATTTTAATATTATATTAAATTTTACAACTAATTAATTAAATCTATTACACATGAAAGAAGAAAAACTCATCGTCCCTGCAAATGGCTATCTTATGCTGTTTATATTTCTAATTTTATTCTTTGGAAGTATTGCAGCTATAGCCATTTTCAAAACAGGCTGGCCAGCATTTGGAATAGTAACAGCTCTGATCCTTGCATTAGGATTTATTATGGTGCAACCAAATGGCTCTCGTATATTACTTTTATTCGGAAAATATATTGGCTCAGTTAAAAAGAATGGATTTTATTGGGTAAATCCTTTTTACACTAAGCAAAAGATATCATTAAGAGCCCGAAACTTTGACAGTGAGCGCTTAAAGGTGAATGACAAACTCGGTAATCCTGTGATGATAAGCACTATATTGGTATGGCGTGTTCAAAATACCTACAATGCTGCTTTTGATGTTGATAATTACGAAAATTTTGTACGCGTACAAACAGATGCAGCTGTTAGAAAGTTAGCAAGTATGTATCCATATGATAATTTTGCAGATGAAGGTGTAGATGAAGACATTACACTACGATCTAGTGTTAATGAAGTTAGTGAAGCTCTAGAAAAAGAAATCGATGAACGCTTAACTATAGCAGGCATTGAAGTCCTCGAAGCACGCATAGGTTATCTTGCTTACGCTAACGAAATAGCAAATGCCATGCTAAAACGACAACAAGCTACAGCAATTGTAGCAGCTAGACATAAAATTGTGGAAGGTGCGGTAAGCATGGTAGAAATGGCTATTGAACAGTTAAACAAAAAAGATGTAGTTGTTTTAGATGAGGAACGTAAGGCAGCTATGGTAAGTAACTTAATGGTTGTGCTTTGTGGAGACAAAGATGCATCTCCGATAGTAAACGCAGGAACTTTAAATCACTAAAAGTGAACAAGTATCAAATAATATGTATCAGTTTAGGTAGTGCATTTGGTATTAGCCTTGGGGCAACAACTGGTGCTGTAACAGGTAATATTGCTATGAGCACAGTTTATGGATCCTTAATAGGAACTACAGTTGGTGTAATTTTAGCATTAATTGTGTTTAAGGAAGATAATAAAAATAATTTATGAAAGAATATAAAGTAGAAATGCCTAAGCTAGGTATTACAAACAGACACCAGAAATATGAAGATTTTCTTAACCAGTATGCTAGAGAAGGTTGGATTGTAAAACATATAGTACCAAATTCATCAATGGTAATTTTTGAGCGTGATAAAAATAGATAAATGAGAATTTTCAAGGAAGAACAACGATTTAATCAATTATGGCTTATCCTTCTTGTAGTGTTAAGTTTATTAGTTCCTATTGGTATAATTATAGGAGTTTACATAAACGATCCTAACAGTTTTTCCATTCTTGAATTGGTATTAATTATAATTTCTATAGCAATAACTTCAAGCTTTATTTTCTTATTTAAATTAAGCACTAGAATAGATGAAACAGGAATTCATTATAAATTTTTCCCTTTTCATTGGAAATATAAAATCATAAGGTGGAACTCTATTGACAAAGCCTACATTAGAACTTATGATGCCATCAGCGAATATGGAGGTTGGGGATTAAAAGGTAGTGTATTATGGAAAAAATCTAAAGGAAAAGCTATAAACGTATCCGGAGATATAGGTATTCAATTAGAATTAAAAAACAATAAAAAAATTTTAATTGGTACCAAAAAAGAAGCTGAAGCTAAAAGTGTTCTAAATACTTATATTAAAAAACATTAACTAATGTCCAAGAAAAAAGCCTTTGCATTACGCATCAATGAAGATATGCTGAAAGCCGTTGAAAAATGGGCAGCAGATGAATTCCGTAGTACCAATGGCCAAATAGAATGGATGCTTATGAAATACTTAAAGGAACACAATAGGCATCCCAAACAAAAAGATGCTCCCAAAAATGAAAAGTGATCATAACAGGTCACTTTTTTTAGTTTCTAATTTTTGTATTTTGCGACTTCAATAATTCCCTAACTATGGACAACACTCCTATATTTACCGATGATACTATTGTATTTGGACTTTTAATGCTTGCTTTGGGTTTTGTGTTTGTCACAGAATCAATCAAAACGGGCTTTTGGCCAAAATTTTACAAAATTGTACCTGGTCTGTTTATGGCATATATGTTACCAGCTGTTTTAACCACAACCGGTCTTATTGCGCCAGAATGGACAACGATTTCTGAGACAGGCGCGGAAACCGAACACAGTACCAGCCTTTATTATGTAGCCAGTAGATATTTACTACCTGCTGCATTGGTACTAATGACTTTGAGCATTGACTTAAAAGCCGTTTTTAATTTAGGTTGGAAAGCTTTAGTTATGTTTTTTACAGGAACTTTAGGCATCGTAATTGGTGGTCCAATTGCTATTTTATTAATAGCGAGTGTTTCGCCAGAAACCGTTGGAGGTGTTGGACCAGATGCTGTGTGGAGAGGACTTTCTACGTTAGCAGGAAGTTGGATTGGTGGTGGTGCCAACCAAACAGCAATGTTAGAAATTTACGGTTATAACCAAGCTAAATACGGAGGAATGGTGTTTGTAGATATTGTAGTTGCCAATATATGGATGGCCATAATATTAATAGGTATCGGTAAACGCAACCGAATTAATAAATGGTTAAAGGCTGATACATCATCAATTGAAGAACTTAAGGAAAAAGTATCATCTTTTTCAGAAAAAGTGAAGAGAAATCCATCGCTTACAGACATTATGGTTATATGTGCTATTGCTTTTGGAACAGTAAGTATTGCTCATTTAAGCGCTAGTTACTTAGCACCATTTTTCGAAAATATCGTGGCAGGAATTGAATCATCAACTACTCGAAACATCTTTACTTTTTTAGGTTCAAAATTCTTTTGGATGATTAGTGTTTCTACCCTAATTGCAATTATTTTATCAAATACTAAAGCTAGAAATTACGAAGGAGCCGGAGCAAGTAAATTTGGCAGCGTTTTTATTTATATACTCGTTGCTACCATTGGGATGAAAATGGATTTAACCCTTATTTTTGATAATGTAGGACTTATAGCTATTGGAGTTGTTTGGATGAGCATTCATGCACTTTTACTTATTCTCATTGCAAAAATTATTAAAGCGCCATACTTCTTCTTAGCTGTAGGAAGTCAAGCAAATGTTGGTGGAGCTGCCTCAGCACCAATTGTGGCATCTGCATTTCATCCATCACTGGCTACCGTTGGTGTTTTATTAGCTGTATTTGGATATGCTGTTGGCACAATTGCGGCTATTGGTTGCACAATTTTAATGGAATTGGCAGCTATTAGTTAGCACTATTAAAACTATTATTAGATATTTGCGCACCTAATTATTTTTAGCAATCATGACGAATTTAAACAAAGCCCTAAGTCTCATTATTTTAGCAATAATCACTGTTTCTTGTGGTAATGACAATGCTTCAAACTTCACTTTAAAGGGTAAAGTAAAAGGTCTAAAAAAAGGTGTGGTTTATCTTCAAAAAGATGGCGATTCTTCTATTGTAGATTTAGATTCTATGCAAATTGTTGGTGAGCCAGAGTTTACACTTAAAGCAGATATTGAAGAACCTATTTTATTATACCTAAAGTTATTTAAAAACGATGGCGAGGAGCATTATATTCCGTTTTTTGCTAATAAAGGTGTTACAGAAATTAACACAACATTGAAGAATTTTAACTTTGATGCAGAAATTAATGGATCTAAACAACAAAAAGTTTTAGAGGAGTATACCAAAGTTATGTCTCAATTCAACAATCAGAATTTAGATATAATTGAAGCTAGCTTTATGGCACAAAAAGAAAAAGATAGTTTGGCAGTAGATTCTTTATCCAAACGCTCTGAAACGCTCTTAAAACGAAAATATTCTTATACCATTCAATTCACTTTAAACAATAATGATAGTGAGGTTGCACCATATTTAGCGCTTTATGAAATACCGAGTGCTAACCCTATTTTCATAGACTCTGTCTATAATGGTCTTACAGATGATATTAAAAAATCTTATTACGGTAAAAAATTAAAGCAAGTTATTGCTGAAAGGAATTCTGAGAAATAAACACCTCACAAACTAGAAATTTATATCCATAAAAAAACCAACCGCGTTAAACTGGTTGGTTTTTTTTTGAGCCGATGGAGGGACTCGAACCCACGACCTGCTGATTACAAATCAGCTGCTCTA
>CAJXVG010000199.1 GCA_913061495.1 uncultured Winogradskyella sp. | reverse complement strand
TACGAGATCAGCCTCGGTCTCGTGGGCTCGGAGATGTGTATAAGAGACAGTGCATGTACTTTTTTCAATTTATGAATTTGAAACATGTAAAAATCCCAAAGTGATTGACCAAGTTTATTAGCTTTTTCTTTGTTTGTGTTGTGATCTGTAAATTCTGAAAGGTGTTCGCCTTTCATATAATCCATCGTAATAATGCGCTCAGATGAAAATTCTTTATAATAATTCGGAAATTTTAAATTTGGAATATGCTTACAGGCATCTACTACAGTTTGACTTTGTTCCAACTCTAAAATATAATTAGTTTCCTCAACCAACTTATTTTCAACCTCTTTAAAATATTTATCGGAATCTTTTCCTTTAATGTTAAACATTTTAATGGCTATGGGTTTTACCAAAGCCAAATCCGATGCGATACTTTCCGCAACTCCAGGGTATTGGATTTTCACAGCAAATTTTTTCCCATCCTTTTCTGCCAAATGGACTTGGCCAATACTGGCAGCATTTACTGAAGTTGCGTTGAAAGTATCAAATAATTCATCGGGATGTTTCCCAAAGTATTTTTTAAATGTTTTTATAACCAAAGGTGGCGATAATGGTGGTACGGAGAATTGCGAAAGCGAAAATTTTTCTACATACGCTTGTGGCAAAATGCTCTTTTCCATACTCAACATTTGTGCAACTTTTAGTGCGCTTCCTTTAAGTGTTTTTAGGCTATCATAAATATCCTCAGCATTGTTTTGATTGAGACGTTCCTTAGCATCAGTTTTGGATTTTGTCATTTTGTCACCATAATATTTCAGGTAATTTACACCAACTTTTGCACCAGTTGAAACCAGTTTTGTGGCTCTTGAAATTTTAGTAATCGGAATTTTATCAATGGTTTTCATATTATCGCATCTGGAATTTTTCCTGGTAAATAAATTTCCCGAAATCAATCAAACTTTGTAGTGGAGTAGTGTCTAATAAATCGAAACTAGTTTTAACGGATTTTTCTATATAGATATCCGTCTTTTCAAAAGAAGGTGAGGTGTCGTCTAACCAAAATTTTAGGGTTAATAACAGTTGAAACCACATGGATTCTTTAATGCTTCGGTTTTGGATTTTTTCGAGCTTTTCTTGTTTTAGATCAATTCGATTAATATCTAAATGCTCAATATAATTAGTGAAATGTTTCTTTAATTTTGAAAGCATTTTTAAAGATTTCAACTGGTTTTTTTCTTGACCAATAGAATGTACGACGTAGCTTCTGTTCGCAGTAAGTATTTCAAAAAACGTGAAATAGAAGCTCAATAATTTATTACGAGCATCAAAGTTTTTATAATCTTCACTTTTCTCTAATGCAGAATGTGCATTCTCGAAAAATATCTCGAAAATTGATTGTTCCAATGCTTCAAACGAGCCAAAGAATTTATAGAATATTTGTTCGTCAAAGTTGTTTTCTTTTGCAAATGCATAAACCGATTTTGGTTTTTGATTGTGCATAAGCACATAATCCATATATGCTGAAACAATATCGTGCTGCTTTACTGTTTTCTTTTTTGCCATTATTATTAATTTAGACAATAAAGATACACAATGTTTAACCATTAATATTAAAAGTTAAACAAAATTTAACAGCTTAGAATTTATGTGCTTACAACATTTAAGACAAATAATATTTTTTTCGCAACCAGAACGAGACTCTAACCAATAGTATTAAAGCAGGAACTTCTACTAACGGCCCAACAACGCCAGCAAAAGCTTGTCCAGAATTGAGACCAAAAACGGCAATGGCAACAGCAATGGCTAATTCAAAATTATTACCGGCTGCTGTAAAAGCTATGGCTGCATTTTTATCGTAAGTTGCACCCATCGCTTTACTTATAAAGAAACCGATAATGAACATTAGTGCAAAATAGATTAATAGTGGTACAGCTATAATAAGTACATCCATTGGTATCTGCACAATAAGGTCGCCTTTTAAAGAAAACATTACTACAATGGTAAATAAAAGAGCAATTAAAGTTAAAGGTGAAATAAAGGGAATAAAAGTTTTGGTGTACCATTCTTCTCCTTTTAATTTTACCAAAACCAAACGAGATAAAATACCCATTACAAAAGGTATTCCTAAATAGATAGCTACACTTTCTGCAATTGTTGCAATGGAAATATCTACAATGGCTCCTTCAAACCCAAAATAGGGTGGAAGCACAGTTATAAATAAGTAAGCGTAAAAGCTATAAGCAAAAACCTGAAAAATACTGTTTAATGCTACAAGTCCGGCTCCATATTCGCTACTACCTTCAGCTAAATCATTCCAAACTAAGACCATTGCTATGCAACGCGCCAAGCCTATTAGAATTAAGCCAACCATATATTCAGGATAATCTTGTAAAAAGATAATTGCTAAAGCGAACATAAGCACAGGACCTATAATCCAATTAAGAACCAAAGAGATAGAAAGCACTTTTACATCTTTAAAAACTTTTGGTAATAAAACATAATTCACTTTTGCTAATGGAGGATACATCATTAAAATTAATCCTATGGCAATAGGGATGTTAGTTGACCCATTACTGTAAGAATTAATTAATTTAGGAAAAGAAGGAACAAAATAACCTATGCCAACGCCAATTAGCATAGCTAAGAATATCCAAAGCGTTAAATAACTATTTAAAAAGCTGAGTTTTTTTTTGACTTTTGCCATTATAAACTATTTTTTAATATTGGAAAATACATACTTCAGTTCCGTTGCAATTTGAAGACTTCGTTCCTTATACTTTTCTTTTTGCTGTGGAGTATCATCGAACGCTTTTGGATCTTCATAGGTTATGGGAATTCTTTTTTCAGCTCCCGCAATAAACGGACATCCAGCATCTGCACTAGAGCAGGTCATTATGGCGGCAAACTCTGAAGTTGGGTTAAATTCTGAATTTATTGTTTTAGAAAACCCTATGATAGGGTGTGCTATTTCTTTATATTTTACACTATATATAGGATTGTTGCCAGTAGATAGCGTGTTTATTTTAAAACCAGAATCTTCTAATGTTACTGCCGCAGCAGGAAATAAAGCTGTT
Source organism: uncultured Winogradskyella sp. (assembly GCA_913061495.1). Taxonomy (GTDB): domain Bacteria; phylum Bacteroidota; class Bacteroidia; order Flavobacteriales; family Flavobacteriaceae; genus Winogradskyella. The sequence goes on along the minus strand of CAJXVG010000199.1, from coordinate 2,314 downwards.
GCTTCCGTACCTGCAGAATAACAAAATACGTTGTTAACCTTGTAGTAACTAGCTAATACTTGAGCCCAGGTTTGAGATAAATGGCTTCTACGAGAATTATGGGTGCAAATAAAGTTGAGATTTATAATTTTGTTATGGCTTACTTTATCTTGAATAAAATCTGCTAATGGTTGTAAAACCGTTTTTCTTTCATCTGAAATAGAGCTAACATCTAATTGCTCTATTTGTTCTTTTATTTGTTTGTATATCATTGCAAATGCTTTTTGTTTATTAACAACAATTTCCATCAGGAGCACAACAAGGTTCTTCTGATAAATCAGCTAATTTCACTTTTGGTTTGGTTTCTGGGATACCACAATTTTCCTTAGCTAAACAATCTGTTTGCTTTGATGTTAAGAGAAAGTTTGTACCATTAAAATCTAAACCAAATTTACCAATGGTGTCTCCTTGATACTCCACTTCGATCTCTAAATCGCCAATGTTTAATACCTTTTCAGAGAGTTCAATGATGTTTAGTAGTTTTTCGGGATGTAATCTATGGTCGTAATCATCTGCATTCCATAGTTGAAAGTTTACAACTTCTTCATTTCTTAGCGTTCCGCCACAATCAATAAAATTTTTAGTTACTTTCCCAACTTCTGTTACATGAAAGTGTTTTGGTACTAAAGTTCCGTTTGGTAATTGAAAAGCTATAGTTTCAAGCTTATTTAGTATTGTTTTAATTTCTGAAAGTCTCATAATTTATAATTTTTAACAACAATTGGTTTTTTCATTTAAATCTTGGTCTAAAAAAAGAGATAAAACAGTTTTCATTTTAACCCAATTCTCTAGATCAATACAATAGCAAATACTTGTACCTGTAATATTGCCCTTTATTAACCCTATTTTTTTCAGCTCTTTTAAGTGCTGTGAGATTGTGGGTTGCGCCAAACCAATTTCATTCACTAAATCACCACAAATACAAGTATTTATTTTAAACAAATATTGAAGGATAGCCACTCTTGCAGGATGTCCCAGTACTTTAGCAATGTTAGAAATTTCGTTTTGCTGCTCGGTAAATATTTCACTTTTTGTTAGACCCATAATATAACTTAATTATTATATTGCAATATTACGATTAATAAATTGATAAAACAACACTTCACTTTTAAAAAGGATAAACACCAATGCTATTCGTATGATTTTATGGAATTATTAACATTTAGAGCATAGGTTAAACAGTAACTTTATGGCACTTAAAATTATATAACCACTAAACTCAATAAAATGAAAAAAGTAGTACTATTAACATTTGCTTTAACTTTAATGTTTTCAGCAAATGCACAGATTGAAACACCACAAGCAAGTCCATTTACTAAAGTGGAACAAAAGGTTGGATTAACTGATGTAACTTTGGAATACTCACGACCAAGTATGAGAGATAGAGAAGTATTTGGCAACTTAGTGCCTTACGGAAAAGTATGGCGAGCAGGAGCTAATAAGAATACAATAATAACTTTTAGCAATCCGGTTACTATTGATGGTAAAGAATTAAAAGCAGGATCATATGCGGTTTTTATTACCCCTTCAGCTAAATCTTGGGATGTAATGTTTTACTCTGATACCAATAATTGGGGAACACCCCAAAATTGGGATGACTCAAAAGTAGCTGCAAAAACTACAATTGAAACTATGAACATGCCAATGAATGTTGAAACGTGGACTATGACTTTTGATAATTTAACAAATGATTCAGCAGAATTAGGGTTTATCTGGGAAAATACTATGGCAAGCTTAAAATTTGAAGTACCAACAGATAAAGCTGTTACCGCTTCAATAGAAAAAGCAATGGCAGGTCCTTCAGCTAATGATTATTATGCTTCAGCTGTATATTATATGCAAGCTGAGAAAGATTTAGAGAAGGCTAAAATGTGGATGGACAAAGCAATGGCAATGTCTAAAGAACCGGCATTTTGGCAATTGAGACAGCAGTCTTTATTATATGCTAAAATGGGTGATAAAAAACAAGCTATTGCTACAGCAAAAAAGTCATTAGAAAAAGCGGAAGCTAATGGAAATGCAGATTATGTAAAAATGAATAAAGATTCCTTGAAGGAATGGGGAGCGATGTAAGGTAGTTTTTAGAGCGTTATGCTCTTAGAATATTAGAGAAAAGCGCAACTTTTTAAAGTTGCGCTTTTTTATTTATGCATCAGTAACATTTTTACTGACACTGAATATTAAAAATAATCAGAGAAGCTTTTATAATATATTTTTAACTGATTATAGAATTAAGCCTGTCTCTTATACACATCTCCGAGCCCACGAGACCGAG
>CAJXVG010000198.1 GCA_913061495.1 uncultured Winogradskyella sp. | reverse complement strand
TACACGTAAGGAGTCGTCGGCAGCGTCAGATGTGTATAAGAGACAGCATTAATTCTCGGATGTTCAGCAAAAGCCCTAACTTTTTTATTGTCAAATATCTGGTTTAATTCTTCAAGAATTATGTTTCTTATATGATTCTCTTGTTTTAAGTTGGAAAAATTATTGCTAACTCTTGATAATTTATTTTTGAAATTATTTGAATTTATTATTTGGCTAATTATGTCTGTAAAGTTTTTATTTTCCATAAAGTATATTTTTGTTAAACGTGGTCTTCATTCCATATTTTTTTTATTAACCACCAAGCAAGCTTAAAAGGCCAAAACAATAAGAAAAGTATTATCGAGGAAATTGTAAAAGAATTTTTAGAAGATTGACGCACTCTTTTGTTTTTTGTAGAGTTTGTTGGTACTTTCTTTTTCTTTATTTCTTTAACTTCGCAACCAATTTGACTAGGATTGATTTTAACGCCAGGAAAGTGATTTTCTAAAATTGCTAGTTTAACTTCATTTCTTTTTGCTCCTAATAATGAATTAGCTATTTTGTCATCTAATTCAATAGTTTTGTTAATTATTACAGGTCCATTTAATTGACCTGTACCTCTAAATGTTACTTGTTTCATATGTTGGTTTGGTTAAATTGCTTACAACGTGTTTGTGTATGATTTCGTTGCGTGTTTAAGCAACTAAATTAGTAAACTAAAACGAACCAGAGGAAATTCCGCAGGAATTTCCAAGTAGGCTAGAACTAGCAATGAATTATACACGGTGTTGTAAGCAGTATTTTATTCACAATAATCTTTAAATTTCATCTTTTTCAGAGCTTTGAAAAATTCCGCTTGAGTGGATTCCGACAAATCATTTCCATAAAAACTCATTGATGTTTTATTATGATTCTTTCTACTTCCTTTTAAACTGTCAATATAAATTCCGCTCGCACCAAAACCTTTGTTTGTCGGCTCAATAAATTTGGCTGAAAAACAAGCAATACTCTCTTTTGTGAATTTATATTTTAGATATTCTTTTGCGTCATATTCGGCAGTAAATTCATCATCGACTATCAAATGTTTTACCTTTTCTAATCGGCTTTTTTGTTTTCCAGAGAATTCAGAATATTCGGTTTCGCTAAACACAAGTATTTCAATGTTTTTTGTCAAATCTCCAGAATACCAACCTAAATCAAAAATCAAAGTATCTTGCTCATTCGTTACTATTCCGCCAACATAACTATCGATTCCTTTAACTTCATATTCTTTCCAGTTTCGAGGTACAGTTATTTCAAATGAGCCAAAGTCAATCGTTTTATATTCGGACTTTTTACAAGAAAAAATCAGAAGTAAAATTATTATCGATAACGTTTTTCTCATATTGCTTACAACGGTTTTGTGTATGATTAGTGGCGTGTTTAAGCACCTAATTTAGCAAATAAACACGGGATAGGAAATCCGCGAGGATTTTCGTAAGTAAGGGAGAACTAGCCATTAATTATACACAGTGTTGGCAACTGTTATTTTTCTTTCAGCGTTTTCATAAATTCTTTCACTTCTTCATTTTCCATGAATTTTGAAAACATTGAATTCATTGTATTAGAATCTTGTATTGGATTATAATCTAATTCCAAAAGCGTTTGTGAACCTATCTGAAAATTGAAGCTAGAGGCTTCTCCATAATTACCTTTTTTATTCTTTTTATATTCGGTTGTTGCAATTTCTATATTTTTTGAAAAAATTTCTAAATACTTTTTAAAATCTTCGACTGTCATATTTTCAATAGACTTTTTTGTTCTCAAAGTTTCGAGATATTCTTTTGTATATAAATTATAGCCTAAAAGTTTTCGATTGTCATTTTGGTTAATTTTCTTTAAGGTTTTGATTGAAGAAATAGAGTCAATTCCGTTCCAAACATATTCTACAATATTTTTGTCTTTAGATGGAACTAAAGTCATTAAAGTGTAATATTCTGAAGAGTTTTTCGGGTTTTCTCCAAGCAACAAAATTCTATCTTTCAGAAATACTTTTTCAGATATTTTAACAGCTCTTTCTCTATTGTTTTTCTGTTCAAAATTAGAGAACAGTTTTTTGTTTATTAGACTGTCTTTTGTAATAGTAAATTCAGCGAAACCACTTTTATTTATTAAATACCATTTTCCTTCAATATTTTGTTCAGTTTGAGATGAACAATTCATAAAGCAAATTGATAATGTTATTAAAAAGATTTTATTCATATTATCTGCTTTTCAGAGTTTGAGTGAGTTATAGTTGCCAACGGACTTGGCTATGAGTAGTTGCGTGGGTTAGCACTTAACCTTACAAGTACGCGCACCAAACTGAAAATCCGCGAGGATTTTCAGAAGTAGGCGAGAACAAGCAATTACTTATAGCCATTGTTGGCATTTCGTTATTTTTTAATTCCAAGAGTTTGAATTATTTCTGTCGGTTGGTCTATCTTTTTTAGTTTTTTCTCTAAATCTCTACTTTTACCGTCTCTTAGTCCTTTCATTTTATCCGTAAGTCGTAAGCCTAAACTTAGTAATTCGCTTTTCTCTTGCAAATCGGTCGTATTTATTAATTCCGAGTTTAGATAATTTATTGCGATTACATATGCATTATACAAATGTTTCTTTTTGGTCTTATAAACTGTCTCGCTAAGAAGCATTGACCCAGCTTTATCTTCAACTACATATAATTTCTCAACAGTTTTCTTTTCCCGTTCGTATTCTTTTGATTGGTCATTGACTTTTTTTGTCAAAGCAATTTTTTCTTCTTTTATTCTTTTTATTCGTTCTGCCTCTTTCTGTTCAGCCAAACGTTTTTCTTCCAGTAATTTTCTTTTTTCTTCTTCTTTCTTGGCTTTTTCTATTTCTTTTTGTCGAGATAATTCCTTTTCTTCTTGTGTAGGTAATCTCTTGCCTAACTCATACAATTCTTTGGATTTAATTGTACCATCTTCATAATATTCAATCCATTCTCCATCTTTTTCGTCATTAAAAAAATTACCTTGTACTTCTATTTCTCCTGTTTTTCTCCATCCCGTATAGTTTCCTTGAAGCTGTCCGTTACCATCAGAAGTATATTCGGCAAATTTTGAACCATCTTCATAATATTCGTAGCATTTGCCTATTTGGATAACTTTTTTCTCTTGTTTGTTTGGGAAATATTCAATAAACTTAATCATAACACCATCAGAGTAAGTTTCTTTTTTATTCAAAAACTTAACACCATCCTTTGAATAATCATACTTCAATTGAATTCCATCCAGTTTATCGTTCTTATAGTTAAAAACTCCCGAAATTTCACCTAAACATTTATCTCTTACTTCGTCTGACATTAGTGATGCTTCGTATGCACCATAATATGCTGTTGATTTTCCATTTTGTTTGTTGTTAACATAGTTCCTATGCACAAGTATGTTACCAAACTCGTCATAAGACTTGTAGTATCCATTAACTATTGGTGTGTTAGGCTTAACTTGATATACTTCTTTAAGTTTTGTTTTGGTATAAGGGTCATAGTAAGTTTTTACTAATGTTTGAGAATAAGCGAAGTTTGTAATAAGTAGAAAGAAAATAATTTTTTTCATAGATGTGATTTTTTTATAATTAATGCCAACGGTCTCGTATAACCGTCAGTTGCGGCTTAAAGTTAAACAATCTTTCGTCAGAGACCGACGGTAGCAATTCCGAGTGGATTCGGACGTAGTCGAATCCGCCGTAATTGCGGTTATACATTGTTGGCACCAGTTATTTATTCCAATTAGCATTTAAATTCGGATTAATTTCTTTTAGTCTAATCACTAAATTATCTGCGTTTTCAAATTGTGTTTTCCAATCTTCATTCAGTTTACTTTTCGGATATCCTTTCCCAGATTTCAAGTCAAAAACTGTATAAATTTCGCTTTCTTTTCCCCAAGTCAGATATACAATACTGTCATAAGATTTAGCTTTAAAATCGTTCAAGTCTGAAATATGGTCGTTAGTTCCAATTAAATGATGCTTTTCCAAAATCAAGTTTTCGTCAGAGTCCATTATTTCATAATACAATGGTGTCACAAAGTCAAATTCGTCTTTTTGATAGATATTCACAAAAGTATTTTCTATTCCGCTCACTTTCAGTTGTCCGATTTTCCGTTCCTGAAAACAGGACGTAAATAAAATTAAAGTCAGAAGTAGAAATATTTTCGGTTTCATTTTTCTAATTGGTGCCAACGGTCTAGTGTATGATTTCGTTGCGTGTTTAAGCACTAAAGTTAGCAAATAAATCACAGATAGAAAGTCCGCGAGGACTTTCGTAAGTAAGCTATAACTAGCAATGAATTATACACATTGTTACCCAACGTTATTGCTCTATTAAATCGTCTAATGAATATTTTTTAATTTCTTTTCTTTTAAGTTTAGACAATTCATAAAGTTTGTTTTTATCTTGAATATCTAACCAAAGCATTGGGTCGTTTCCAAAGATAGTTCCAAAGACAAGAGCTAATTCGTGATTTAATGAACGTTCACCTTTTATGAGTTTAGTTAAATTCGATGGTCTAACTCCAATGTATTGGGCAAACTTATTCTGTCTAATCTCAAAAGCGTTTAAATAGGCTTTAAGAAAGTCTCCGACTAATTTCGAATGTTTGTCTTTAGAGTTTAAATAGTCTTCCATTTTAAATTTAAGTGCCATTAGTTCTATCATCTTTTTTCTTTCGTTCGAGCGTTCTTTGGATTTATTTAAAAGAATAGCCTGAAACTCATTAAACTCTCTAGAACCAACATCCATTCTGTCAGTTAAAACTTGTGCTTTATTTTTATTAATTCCTTGCTTGTTCATAATTCTTAAATTTTAATATAGATACTTTTCTATTAATTTCAATCCAATTGAATCTTCAATATACATTCTTTGACCAAGAGCTTGAGTTGCTCCATATTTTTTCTTGTACCATTCAATTAAGTTTGTTTTGGAAGTAAAGGTCAAGAAACCTTTATAGTTACCCTCAATTTTAAAACTTTCTCTACAAGCAAAGGCAATCAAACAACCAGCAACATAATCAAACTTTTTGTTTGAAGAACTAAAATTGTGAGGTGCAATTTCAATTACATCCATTATCAGCATATCACTTTCAATTCTTAATTGTAATAGACCTTCGACACTTTGAGGATTATTCTTTAATCTTAACACATAGGTTTTTGTGTTCTTTTCTTTAATCAATTTGTTCCAATCAAATTTCCAACCGTCTTTTTTTAATGGCATTTTTCCAGATGCAAGAATAATCTCAACTTCAATAAGCTTATTATTTCCTAAATCATAGATGTATGTCATATTTGTTCATTGATATATTATCTAACGACTAATATAATATAAAATTGTCATAAATGTATAATTAATTTTAATTTAATTGTCAAAATATGAAATTTTACGTAAACTTTTTAATGTTGGGTAACGGTCTCGGCTATGAGTAGTTGCGTGGTTTAGCACATAAC
>CAJXVG010000197.1 GCA_913061495.1 uncultured Winogradskyella sp. | reverse complement strand
CTACACGTAAGGAGTCGTCGGCAGCGTCAGATGTGTATAAGAGACAGGTTATTTAGATTTAGTAAACATTTTTTTTAGGAGAACTACTAACCCATATTTGCTCGTTAGTTTTATAACGGAACTTACCCAGTTTAGTGGCTTTAAATCTTCTTTGTATTCGTTTTTTACAAGTTTCAGCTCTTCCCAAGCGATATCTCGTTCTAGTTTTAAACGTTTTAAATCGTTTTCTATTTGTTCAAATGAACTGTATGTTGTATTCATTATTTAAAAAATTTTGAGCCTATCTTTCTTATTACAAACTTATTTATTTTTGATTTGAGCACATACATTATAAGTGCCAACAGTAAATAAAGAAAACCCACTATAACACAGCCAATAGTTAAACTTTCATAAACTTTACTTAATTCAACTACCAAAGCAACAGAAAAAAACAAAAGCCCCACAAAAGAAAGCAATCCTATAATGACTGCTTTAACAATCATACTAAAGGACAATGTTAATTGGTGAAAAACTTTTAATCTAAAATATTGGTGAGACGTTTTTATATAACGCTCACCAATATCCGATGCTTTATTAGTAGTTTGATTTACATCATCAAATATGCTCATTGATTAGGCCTTTTTTTGCAGGTTTTTATTCTTAGCCTTTAAATCTTTCAATTTAGACTCTAACGTTGTTATAACGTCTTCCGCTTTATAACTTGCGTTTGAAACTATTGACTCTACTTGGTCGTTTAAATTAGTTTTTTGGGTGGCTAAAGAATCAGCCATTGAATCTCTCCACTCGGAAGCCTTGCTTGCTGCTATATCTCTTTTTGCTGCAGCTTCTTCTGAAATTCGCTTTCTAGTTTCACTACCTTTATCAGGCGCAAACAAAATGCCTAAAACAGCACCTACTGCGGTTCCTGCTAATATTCCTAAAACTGTATTTCCATTATTACTCATGTCGCTATTTTTAAATTTATAATTTCGGTTTATGTAAATATACGCTCAAACCATTCTTCCACTTAACTCTTTAGATGATATTATTGACTTGTTTAGATTCTAAGATAAGGGTTAAAAGTTTTTGCTATTGCATTAAGTCACCTCGAGTAATTGCTGTAATCTAGTAACACTTTTAATTAATTAAAAAAAACAACATGAAATTTGTCAAAGAAGACGAAGAGAAAAGAAGAGATTATATACTTCAAAAAGATAAAACCACTAAATCAACCACAACGTTTGTGATTATAACATTAGTAATTTTGGTAATTGCCGTAATCATATCTGGACTGTATTTTAAATGGTTTTAAAACCTAAAACAATTTAAAACAAAAAAGCTCAGTTTTTACTGAGCTTTTTTAAATAAAGTCGGGGTGGCAGGATTCGAACCTGCGACCTCCGCGTCCCAAACGCGGCGCGATAACCGGGCTACGCTACACCCCGAATTTGGTTATCTTTTTTTCGGACTGCAAATATATAGTTTTTCTTTAGAATCCAATAACATTTTGCTAACTTTCAATTCTTATTATTCTATTTATGAAATTAAAACTTTTAATACTCAATTTTGCCTTAATAAGCTTACTGTCCTGTGCCCAAGACAAAAACCCTGTAAACACTGAGAACAGTTATGAAACGGTAGTTCCAGAACTTAATATTCCTTGGGGTTTTACATTTTTACCTGATGGTTCTGTGCTTATAACAGAGAAGTCGGGTGAATTAATTCATTTTAAAAATGGTCAAAAAACCAACATCTCTGGTTTACCAGACATTTATGTACGTGGACAAGGAGGTTTCATGGATATAGCGCTTCATCCTGATTACGAAAATAATGGATGGATTTATTTCTCTTATGCATCTTCAAAAGGTGAAGGTGATGGTGGAAATACAGCTATCGCAAGAGCCAAATTGAAGGGCAAATCACTTACCGATCTAGAAGTATTATACAAAGCAGATCCTAATAGCAAACGAGGCCAACATTTTGGATCGAGAATAGTTTTTGATAAAAATGGTTTTCTGTTTTTTACCATTGGCGAGCGTGGTGACAGAGATACAAATCCTCAAGATTTAACAAGGGATTGCGGCAAAGTATATCGCTTAAATGATGATGGTACAATCCCAGAGGATAATCCGTTTGTGAATACTCCAAATGCGAAAAAGGCCATTTATTCTTATGGACACAGAAACCCTCAGGGCATGGAGCTTCATCCAATAACCAAAGAGATTTGGACACACGAGCATGGTCCAAAAGGAGGTGACGAAATTAACATTATTGAGAAAGGAAAAAACTACGGTTGGCCAGTAATTAGTTATGGTGTAAATTATATTGGGACAAAATTTACTGACATCACCAAAAAAGAGGGTATGGAACAACCACTTCATTATTGGGTGCCGTCTATCGCTCCAAGTGGAATGGCATTTATTGATAGTGATAAATATGGTGATTGGGACGGAAATCTACTCATTGGATCCCTAAAGTTTAATTATTTAGATATGTGTACCCTTAAGGAAGGAAAAGTCATTAAAGAAGAGCGCTTATTAAATGATATTGGAAGAGTTAGATCTATTGAACAAGGTCCAGATGGCTATATTTATGTCGGTGTAGAAAATGTAGGAATCGTTAAACTATTGAGGAAATGATAAAATGTTTAAAATTATTGATGGTTATGGCAATAGTTGTATCATGTAACTCCAACAAAAAGAAAACTCCAACATCCAAATCCGAAAACAGTGTAGCATCAGTTTCAACTAAAGAAAAAAAAGATATTAAAGCTGAATCAGATGATCAAGACACCTTAAAATCAGAGAGTATAGCACGAGGCAAAATTGTTTATCAAGATATGTGCATTACCTGCCACTTACCTAACGGCAAAGGCGTGCCTAAAGCTTTTCCACCAGTCGCAGATTCAGATTTTTTAAGAAATAAACAAAATGAAAGCATCAGAGGAGTCAAAAAGGGCATGTCTGGTAAAATTGTGGTTAATGGAATCACATACAACAGCGTTATGTCACCTCTTGGATTAAGTAATAAAGAAGTTGCTGATGTAATGAACTATATCAATAATTCTTGGGGAAACGACATTGACAACTTTATTACTGTTGACAAAGTTTCAAAGTTATAAGCACACTTATGCCTTAAATATTTAATTTTGCAATGACAAAATTTAATTGAATTAAGATGCTCATTATAGGAATTGCTGGAGGAACAGGATGTGGAAAAACCACAGTGGTAAATACTATTATAAACGAATTGCCTGAAGGCCAAGTTGGCGTTATTTCACAAGATTCTTATTATAAAGACACAAGCCATTTAAGTTACGAAGAACGTATTAAGATAAATTTTGACCATCCAAGATCTATTGATTTTGAATTATTGGAAGAACATTTACAGCAGTTAAGACAAGGAAATTCCATTGAACAACCTGTTTATTCGTTCGTAAAACACAATCGTACAGGAGATGTAATTATAACCAAACCTAGAAAAGTAATGATTGTTGAAGGAATTTTAATTCTTTCACATCCCGAAATTAGAGATCTTTTTGATATAAAAATATTTGTCCATGCAGATTCAGATGAACGACTGATCAGACGATTAAAACGTGATATTTCTGAACGCGGAAGAGACATTGACGAGGTTTTGTTACGCTACCAAACTACACTAAAACCTATGCACCAACAGTTTATAGAACCTATGAAGGAATATGCAGACATCATAATTCCCAACAACAAATACAACACTGTTGCAGTAGATATCGTTAAAACAATAATTAACGAACGCTTATAATGGCAAAATTCAATAAAAAGTTTTTAAAGCCCTTCAAAAACATCTATATTCTAGTGTTGGTGGTTTTTGTGGTTTGGATGCTGTTTTTTGATGCGCATTCGTTACTTTTTCATCACGAATTAAATTCTGATATCAACGAATTAGAATACCAAAAACAGCACTACAAAAACGAAATGATAAAAGACAATAAAGCGATAAAAGAGCTGAGTACCGAAGAAGGTGTTGAGCGTACAGCACGCGAAAACTACTACATGAAAAAACCCGAAGAAGATATTTTTATTATTGAATACGAAGACAGCATAGCAAAACAAGATAATGATGAGTAAAACGCTTTTTAACGAATTTGATGGTGTATCCGCAAAAGCTTGGAAGCAAAAAATTCAAGTCGATTTAAAAGGTGCTGATTACAATGAAACCTTACTTTGGAAATCAGATGAAGGCATCAATGTAAAGCCCTTTTACCATGTTGACGATTTTGAAAAATTTCCTGCAGTTTCCAAAACCAAAGCTTCCCATTGGAAAATAAGTCAAGCTATTAATGTTAACGATGCCATTGAGGCTAATACCACTGCAAGAGACGCCATTGCTCGTGGTGCAGAAAGTATTATTTTCAATATTAATTCTGAAGATATTTCTATTGAAGAACTGCTTCAAAATATAGATTTAATAACCATTTCTGTTGAATTAAAATGCAATTTTATTTCTGAAAACTTCACAAGTAAAATAGTTTCTTCCACTTCTAGCAAGGTAGAGAAGCCGCAAGTACAAATTCATACAGATATAATAGGAAACTTAGCCAAAACAGGAAACTGGTACAACAACCTAAAAGACGACCATTCTAAGTTTGAAGCCATATTTAAAAACACCAACCAGCTTAGTGTAGATTTAAGCCTCTACCAAAATGCTGGTGCAACAATGATACAACAATTAGCGTATGGCTTATCGCATGCCAATGAATACCTAAATCATCTCGATGATGTCATTCCGAGTGAAGCGAAGCAATCTCTTCAAACCACCTTTACGGTTTCTGTAGGCTCAAACTACTTCTTTGAAATCGCCAAACTAAGAGCTCTAAGGGAGTTGTGGGCAACTTTAGCAAAGGAATACAACGTAAATCCAAATTGTAGAATTATAGCCACACCAAGTAAACGCAATAAAACAATCTACGATTACAATGTTAACATGCTGCGTACCACAACAGAATGCATGAGCGCTGTTTTGGGAGGTGCCAACTTGGTTTGCAATATGCCTTACGACGCTTTGTACCACAAGCCTAATGAGTTTGGCAACCGCATCTCCAGAAATCAACTCTTGGTTTTAAAGCACGAAAGCTATTTTGATAAAGTTAATAATCCCGCAGACGGAACATATTATATTGAAAACCTTACCCAACAATTGGCCGAAAAAGCATTGGAACTTTTTAAGGATATTGAAAAAAACGGAGGGTTTTTAAAGCAATTAAAAGAAGGAACCATTCAAAGGAAAACCAAAGAAAGTGCAACAAATGAGCAATCTGAATTTGACACTAAAAACAGAGTGCTTTTAGGTACAAATAAGCACCCAAATCCTGACGATAAGATGAAAAATGATTTAGAAATAAATCCTTTTTTACAAAAAGAAGAACGAAAAACCCTAATTGAACCAATCATTGAGAAAAGATTATCTGAAAAATTGGAAATCAAAAGATTAAAGGCTGTCTCTTATACACATCTCCGAGCCCACGAGACCG
>CAJXVG010000196.1 GCA_913061495.1 uncultured Winogradskyella sp. | reverse complement strand
ACGAGATCAGCCTCGGTCTCGTGGGCTCGGAGATGTGTATAAGAGACAGACATTAGCCATTGCAGAATATGAAGGTCCTGTTTATTTAAGATTTGGACGCCCAAAAGTAGCTAATTTCACCCCTGAAAACGGAAAATTTGAAATAGGAAAAGCTGTAAAACTTACTGAAGGTACAGATGTAACAATAGTTGCAACTGGCCATTTGGTGTGGGAAGCTCTTGAAGCTGCAAAGACCTTAAATGAAGAAGGAGTATCAGTTGAAGTAATAAATATCCACACTATAAAACCCCTAGACGACAAAGCAATTTTAGACTCAGTATCTAAAACTGGCTGTATTGTTACAGCTGAAGAACACAACTATCTTGGAGGTCTTGGTGAAAGCGTAGCAAGAGTTTTAGCTCAACACCAACCTACTCCACAAGAATTTGTAGCTACTCAAGATACATTTGGTGAATCTGGTACACCTGCTCAGCTAATGGATAAATACGGACTAAATAGTGAGGCTATTGAAAAGGCCGTAAAAAAAGTACTTAAAAGAAAATAACTTTGTTTTGGCAGCGTTTTTGATATTAGACATACCTAATCTTAAAAACGAACATTATGAAAAATTTAAAAACATCAGTTATTGCAACTGCAGTATTGCTTTTTATTGGTTTCTCAATGAATGCCCAAGAAGGTAGTGCCTTTGGTTTTAAAGGCGGTTTAAATTACGGTGCCAATGGAGATTATTTTGAATCTATTGGTGATAATGCCGAAAATCCGGATAGGAATATTGGATACCATTTAGGTGTTTTCGCGAAAATTGGAGACCGATTGTATTTTAGACCAGAATTAGTTTACACGGCTACAAAAAGTGATTACAACAGTGATGACTTTCAGGTTAAAAAACTAGACGCTCCTTTACTTTTTGGTATCAAAGTTTTAGGACCAGTGAGTGTTTTTGGCGGTCCTTCTTTACAATATATTCTAGATACAGAATTTGATGGTATTGAAATTGATGATGTAGAAGATGATTTCTCAGTAGGTCTTAATTTTGGAATTGGATTGAGTTTCAATAAAATTGGAATTGATTTGAGGTACGAAAGAGGATTCAGCGACAACGAAGCGACATTTATTGGTGATAATATTGGTACGGGAGTTGTAAGTAGAATAGATACTAGGCCAGATCAATTGATTTTGAGTTTATCTGTAGCGCTTTAAATTATTAAACATACATTTATTAATAGGGTTCAACATAGTTGAACCCTTTTTTTTAAAATACTAACAAAAACATAACTGTCTTTTTTCACCTTTCAGTAATATTCTCTTTAGTTTTAAACACATACGTATAAAACCACATCAGTGTAAATGTTGGTACAACATCCACAAAAGGCAATAGCTCTTCAACAAACGCTATATAACCAGCTATTTTACCTGGCTTTCCTTTGTACATTTTCATCATTAACCATCCCGAAACTGGTGCCCAAATGATATCTGAAAATTCACCAACAAGAGGTATAAAAAATGAGACATAGCCAATGGCATCAAACAAAATGCCCAATAAAAGTTTTTGATATTTTTTCATTCAATAGTTTATAAAATTATTTACAAGAAATATTCCAAAGTTTAAGTTTGTCATGTTTTACATTAAATACTGGTTTTTAACTTTTAATTAAGACCGTAATTTTGGCAATGCCATTAGATTTGCATGCTGATATACTGATTTGAGACATGGTATTTAACACCTCTAAACTATTTGTTACCTAATTTATGAACTTTCGTTCTTTATCACTTTTACTATTTTTTTTATTTACAACTAATATTTGCTTATCACAAGATAAAAAATCCCTGAACATTAAACGCACCTATAATGCTCCAAAAATTGATGGTGTACTCAATGACAGCATTTGGAAAAAAGCAAATGTAGCAACAGACTTTGTGTCATTTAAACCAGAAATAGGTAATACGCTTCCATTTGAACATCGTACAGAAGTTAGAATGACCTACGATGACAATGCAATATACGTATCAGCCTACCTTTACGATGATCCATCAAAAATTATGTCTCAGTTGACAAGCCGTGATAATTTTGGTCAGACAGATTTCTTTTTATTGGTTTTAAACCCGAATAACGATGCTCAAAACGATGTTCTTTTTACTGTATTTAGTTCCGGACAACAAGCAGATGCTATTGCATCACCAAGTATTGGCGAAGACTACAGCTGGAATGCGGTTTGGGAAAGTGCCGTTAATATAGTAGATGATGGTTGGATCGTTGAAATGAAAATCCCATATAGAACCCTTCGTTTTGCAAAACAAAAAGAACCTATTTGGGGTTTACAGTTCCATAGGCATTTTAGACGTGAAAGAGCTCAATTTAGTTGGAATCCCATTGACCCGACACAAGGTAATGTTGGTCTTTATCATGGTGAATTAAATAGGCTGAAAAATATTGAACCTCCTCTAAGACTTAACTTCTATCCTTTTTCTACAGCTTTATTGAATGCGTTTGATGGTGAAACAGACACTGATCTTAAATTTGGTATGGACGTTAAATATGGTATAACAGACAACTTCACATTAGATGCTACTCTTATTCCAGATTTCAGCCAAGCGGGTTTTGATAATGTTACCCTAAACCTTGGCCCATTTGAACAAACCTTTTCTGAGCGACGTCAGTTTTTTACTGAAGGTGTGGATCTGTTTTCAAAAGGAGATTTGTTTTTCTCAAGACGTGTTGGTAACGAACCCAGTGGGAGATTAAGTTTAAACGAAAATGAAACAGCAAATATACCACGAGAAGTTAAAGTGCTAAACGCATTAAAGGTTTCTGGAAGAACAAAAAATGGTTTGGGAGTGGGACTTTTTAATGCCATTACCGAAACAACAGAAGTTACAATTACAGACACAATAACAGGCGAAAAACGTAAAGAAGTTGTTGAACCGTTTACAAATTATAACATCTTGGTTGTAGATCAACAGTTTGGTGGCAATTCCTCTATTAGCTTAATCAATACCAACGTAATGCGCGAAGGCGATTTTAGGGATGCAAACGTTACGGCTTTAGTTGCAAGTTTAATTAATATGAGAAATACGTATCGTATTAGCGGACAAGCAAGGATGAGCAATGTTAACTATCAATTAAATGATACCGAAACTGGCTTTAGTAGTTTTTTGTACCTTGCTAAAATCCATGGCAATTTACGCTATAGCTTTGATCACAGTTATGCAGATACAAAGTATAACAACAATGATCTAGGTCTGTTATTGAGAAATAATTATAATGATTTTGGTATTGATGTTTCTTATGAAACCTTTGAGCCTTCAGGCAAATTGAACAATTATTACATCAGCGGTTATATAAATTATAAACGATTAGTTGACCCTAACGTTTTTACAGGAATAAATTTTGGTGCTACTTATAGAGCAAACTCTATTAAATTAGATACTTATGGGTTTAGCTTCAATGCAGAACCTGGTGAGCAAAGAGATTATTTTGAATCTCGAGACGGAAGACCATTTATCTATGAAAATTATGTAAATGCAGGTGGGTTTATTTCTTCAAACTATAACAGGGTTTTTGCTATAGATGCAAGCGCATATATTGGCTCCTTGTTTGAAGAGGGAAGAGATGCCCTTGACTACAATTTTGAAATTGAGCCAAGAGTTAGGTTAAGCGATAAGCTATTGATGAGTTATTCACTTAATTTCAATTATTTAAATGGAAATAGAGGTTATACCACAGAAGTTAATGACCAACCTATCTTTGGAGAGCGAAACCGACAAATAGTTACCAATAGTATTTCTGCTAATTATAGTTTTAACCCTTTTAACTCAATGGCTTTGACGTTTAGACATTATTGGGATACGGTAGATTATGATGAGGAATTTTTTACGCTTTTAGATAATGGTCGCCTAACTACTGATTCTGGATTTACAGTAGATACTATTGGTAATCAAGATATTAATTTCAGTACTTGGAATTTAGACTTGAGCTATTCATGGCAATTTGCACCAGGAAGTTTTTTAACAGCTTTATACCGAAACCAATTGTTTAATGAAGATATGAATGTTGACGATACTTATTCAAAAAGTTTAAACCTTTTGTTTGAGCAACCCATACAACACACTATTTCGTTACGTTTACAATATTTTATAGATTTTAATGGTATAAAATCCATATTCAATAAAAATAAAAGGGCATCCTAATTGTTAATATGTCGCATAAGTACTATTTTCACGCTCTATGCAAGCAATAATTTCAGCAAAACAGATATTTAAGGCTTATGGTAAGCTTAATGTACTTAAAGGGGTTGACATTACTATTTCCGAAAGTGAAATAATTTCTATCGTTGGAGCTTCTGGTGCAGGGAAAACCACGCTTTTGCAGATTCTCGGCACACTTGATAAACCAGATTATAAAACCGAAACTGAGCTTATTATCAGCGGACAAACTATTAAAGGTTTAAATGATAAAGCTCTCGCCAAATTTAGGAATACCAACATTGGGTTTATCTTTCAGTTTCACCAGTTATTACCTGAATTTACAGCCCTAGAAAATGTCTGCATTCCAGCTTTTATTAACAACACTTCTAAATCTGAAGCTGAAAAACGCGCTAAGGAGCTGTTGGATTATTTAGGCCTTAAAGATAGAATACACCATAAGCCAAATAGTATGTCTGGTGGCGAACAACAACGTGTGGCTGTAGCAAGAGCTTTGATTAATAATCCAAAAATTATTTTTGCAGATGAACCTTCCGGTAATTTAGATAGTGAATCTGCAGAACAACTTCATAATTTATTCTTTAAACTACGGGAAGAATTCAGACAAACCTTTGTCATCGTAACCCACAACCAAGAATTGGCCGAAATGGCAGACAGACAATTAACTATGGTTGATGGGAAGATTTTGAGTTAGGTTTTTGTTGTTTTTATCCTATCCTGTCTGTATGACCGTTAGCTAAACGTTTAGACGAGTAATTTTTGGTTAAGCACAGACGTTACATATTCCAAGTGGATTAGAACGTAGTTTAATTCGTAAAACTTCGGTAACATATTGTTTTACTATGTTATTTTAGTTTTTTTAATGATTTCAAGATTATTTTCTTCATTTTGTCAGTTTCCAACGGACTGTTGTTGTATTCAAATCTTTCAATTATTTTCTGGGTTTTATTTTTATTATCAATCACATACAAATTCATAACTCCTCTGTTTATATCTCCGAAGTAGCCAGTTATAGATAAGAAAATTGAATTTTCATATTTGTCTATTAAAAGTTCAGTAGGTGCAACTTCAACTTTATAGCTTAATCCTCTTTCCAAAGAAGAATTAATCGTACCATAATCCTTAAACAGAAAAGGAACCTCTATATACTCAGCATTCGGATATTGTGTTTTCAAAATCTCTATTGTAAAGTCTGTTAGAGCTTTTCTTTTATCAGGATGTTGAATAAAAGAAAAATTTGATTTTTCCTTTATTTCTATATAAGGTGTAATTATGTTAAAACGATCCTTATT
>CAJXVG010000195.1 GCA_913061495.1 uncultured Winogradskyella sp. | reverse complement strand
ATCTACACGTAAGGAGTCGTCGGCAGCGTCAGATGTGTATAAGAGACAGCTATTGTTTTAATATCATCTACTTTAGTGCTTAAGAGCTATTAACTTATAGAGACAAGTCCCTGTTGTCTTTTGAAATCATTAATTTATTATGAAATTAAAAATAAATAATTCCGTTATTGTACGCAATCTATTTATCTGTGTAGGTTTACTTTTAATCGGACATGCCTTAGCAGTTTTTTTACTCATTCAATTTCCTGAGAGTAAAGTTGAGGGAAGCTTTTATAATAAATTAATATCACTTTTTAACTTTAACTTAGAAGCTAATCTGCCTACATATTTTTCAGCTTTATTATTGTTGGGGAATGCTTTCTTGTTGTCACTTATTGCTTTTGGAAAAAAACAACAAGAGGGTAATAATGATTGGCATTGGATTGGTATGGCTTTAGTATTTTGTTTATTATCATTCGACGAAATGATTAAAATTCATGAACATTTAACCATACCTACAGAAAACTTGTTGGAAACTTCGGGCTATTTTAGGTACGCATGGCTTGTCCCTTATGGAATATTGATTTTTATTTTAGGTTTGGTTTACATCAAATTTTTATTAAAATTACCAAAACGTATTTTATGGCTGTTTACCTTAGCGGCAGTTTTGTTTATTTCTGGTGCGTTTGTTTTGGAAGCTATTAGTGCTAAGCATGATGAAAATTATGGACAGGAAAATTTAGGATATTATTTAATGTATACTTTTGAAGAATTGATGGAAATGTCTGGATCCATTGTGTTTTTCTATGCGCTTCTTTCTTATATCAGCTTAACGTTTGGTAAAACATCCTTTAAGTTTCAGCCCAAAAAGAATAAATTGGTTAACTCTTAAAACAAAATTATCTGCAAAAGAAAAACCCACTATAAATTATAATAGTGGGTTTTATGTTTCTAATTTGGTGAAATCACCTTAATTCAGCACCCAATTTAGTTTCAAAATTAGATTGAAGCTTATTCATAACTTTATCAATCTGTTTATCAGTTAAGGTTTTGTTTTCGTCTTGAAAAGTGAAACTTACCGCATAACTCTTTTTTCCTTTTGGAAGATTTTCACCCTCATAAACATCGAATAAATTCACATTTTTAAGTAACTGCTTTTCCGTGTGTTTAGCAATTGTGTGTATGTTTTCAAAAGTTACATTATTATCAATAAGCAACGCAAAATCACGACGAACTTCTGGATATTTAGGTATAGGCTTAAACTTTATTTTGTTGTGTTTTGCCATTTCAATCACGTTATCCCAATTGAAGTCTGCATAAAGTACATTTTGAGAAATACCAAAATACTTTAAAACTGATTTTTTAATCAATCCAAAATCTACAAGTTTTAATTTTCCTAAAGACAGACTCATGCCTTCACTAAATAAGTCAACACTTATAGGTGTTGATTTTAATCGAGTTAAACCTAAACGATCTAAAACACTTTCAATTATACCTTTTAGGTAAAAGAAATCACTTGGTTCAGCATTTACGTTCCAACGTTCTTCAGTTTTATTTCCTGTTAAGAAAAGAGAAAGGTGTTTGTTTTCTTGTCTTTTGTCAGAATATTGATGATAAGTTTTTCCAAACTCAAACAACTTTAAATCCTCACGTTTTCTATTTATATTGTGCGCCACGGCTTCTAAGCCAGAAAACACCAGCGATTGTCGCATAACACCTAAGTCGTTGCTCAAGGGGTTCAGCATTTCTACATTGTGTTCTGCACTTAATTGCTCAGTTAACTCAAGGTATTTTGGTGTAGTTAACGAGTTGGCCATAATCTCAAAAAAACCTTGAGAGACTAATTGATTACCAATTACATTCTGAATTTTATAATCTTCAAAACGAGAGGAATTAGATATTGAAGCATTTAATTTTTCGGTTGTAGCAATATTATTGTAACCATAAACCCTTAGTACTTCCTCTATGATATCAGCTTCGCGCTGAACATCATTTCTGTAAGCAGGTACTGTTAAGCCCAAACCAGCTTCAGTGACGTTGTTTACTTTTATTTCAAGCGAGGTTAAAATACTTTTAATGGTTTCTTTAGGGATTTCCTCTCCAATTAATTTTTTGGCATTATCAAAGCTTAGCCTAACTTCAAAATCCTCAATCTTAATTGGATAATGATCTACGATATCACTGGCAATTTCTCCACCAGCAATCTCCAAAATCATTAAAGTTGCTCTTTTTAAAGCATATTCTGTAATGTTGGGATCTATACCACGCTCAAATCTAAATGATGCATCTGTATTTAAGTTATGGCGTTTAGCAGTTTTACGGATGCTCACAGGATTAAAGTAGGCGCTTTCTAGAAAAATACTTGTTGTGTTTTCTGTAACTCCCGAATGATTTCCTCCAAAAACACCTGCAATGCACATTGGTTTTTCTGCATCACAAATCATTAAATCCTCTTCATGCAGTTCGCGTTCAACATCATCAAGGGTTGTAAATTTTGTGCCAGTTTCACAGGTTTTTACCTCAATTTTGTTGCCTGATATCTTGTTGGCGTCAAAAGCATGTAAAGGTTGTCCCAACTCATGTAATACATAGTTGGTAATATCTACAATGTTGTTTTTTGGGGTTAAACCAATAGATTTTAATCTATTTTGCAACCAATCTGGTGAAGCTTCAACTTTCAATCCTGTTATGGTAACACCAGCATATCGTGGAGCTTTTTCTTTGTCCTTTACGTCAACATCTATTTTTAGTGTTCTGCTATCTACATGATATGAACTTACTGAAGGAGTAATTAGCTCTAACTGTACATCTTTTTGTAAAAGTCCGGCTCTTAGATCACGAGCAACACCAAAATGACTCATAGCGTCTGCACGATTTGGAGTTAAACCTATTTCAAAAACATCATTAGTTTCAACATTAAATATCTCAGAAGCAGGAGTGCCAACTTTTAAATCTGCATTTAAAACCATTATCCCATCATGAGATTCTCCAAGTCCTAATTCGTCCTCAGCACAAATCATTCCGTGACTTTCTTCACCTCTAATCTTACCTTTCTTTATTTTCCATGCTTCACCTTCTGGTGTGTAAAGCGTTGTTCCTATAGTAGCAACAGGTACTTTTTGTCCTGCAGCAACGTTAGGGGCACCACAAACTATTTGAACGGGTTCATCTGTGCCCACATTAACGGTTGTAAGTTTTAAACGATCAGCATTTGGGTGTTGTACGCAGGTTAAAACCTCTCCAACAACAATACCTTCTAGTCCGCCTTTAACGGACTCAAAACGTTCAATCCCTTCTATTTCTAAGCCAAGATCGGTTAATAATTCACCCGCTTTTTCAGCGTTCCAATCAATATTTATAAACTGTTTAAGCCAGTTGTAAGAAATTTTCATGTGCAGTTTTAATGAGGGTGCAAAGATAGTAAATCCCACTAGCCAATGAAATATCACTTTACTTTTTTATGTAAGGACAATGTTATAATTTCGAACTTTTAATAAAGTCGTTTAATATGAAAAAAATAGTAGCACTTCTTCTGGTTTCATTAGTGTTTAGTTGTGAAGAGAAACAAGCCTCAAAAACGTTGAAGAATGGAACTTACAGAGTTGTTTTAGAAGTTCAGGATAATGAAGAATTGCCGTTTGTTTTTGAAGTAGAATCAACCTCAGAATTAAAAATTTTTAATGCTGAAGAGGAAATAGTGGTTAATGAAGTAGAATACAGAAATGATTCCGTTTTTATTAAAGCTCCAGTTTTTGAAGGATACATTGCTGCTAAGTTTGATGGAGAAAACCTGAAAGGAAGTTTTATAAAAGAAAGTTTAGACAGAATTGTACCGTTTTTTGCTGAATATCAAAATAACGAACGTTTTGAGGTGAATACTATATCAGAGCAAAATGTATCTGGAGTTTGGGAAACGGTTTTTAGTGAAGGCATAGAAGATGACGAATATATAGCTAAAGGTATATTTAAGCAAGAAGGGGAGAAGGTTATAGGTACGTTTAGAACTACAACAGGCGATTATCGTTATTTGGAAGGTGTAATGGACGGAGAAACATTAAAGCTATCTACTTTTGACGGTGCACATGCTTTTTTATTCACAGCGGAAGTTTCAGATTCCACTATGGAAGGTACTTTTTATTCTGGCAACCATTGGAAAGAATCTTTTACGGCCAAAAGAAATGAAACTTATGAATTACCAAGTTCTGATTCATTAACCTTTATTAAAGATGACTATGATAAACTTGAATTTTCATTTCCAAACGAAAAAGGAGAAATGGTGTCTTTAAATGATGACCGTTTTAAGGATAAAGTAGTCATTGTACAAATTATGGGAACTTGGTGTCCTAATTGTTTGGATGAAAGTAAATACTATACTAAATTTTACGAAACCAATAGGGATAAGGATTTAGAAATTGTAGCATTGGCTTTTGAATATGCAAAAACACCAGAAAAAGCATTTAAGAGCATAGAGAGGTTAAAAAAACAACTCAATATTGAATATCCAGTTCTTTTAGCACAATATGGAACCTCTGATAAAGCAAAAGCACAAGAAAAGTTGCCAATGTTAAACCATGTTCTCTCTTACCCTACATCTATATTTATTGATAAAAAAGGAGAAGTACGTAGAATACATACAGGCTTTAATGGACCTGCTACGGGTGAAAAATACACAGAGTTTAAAAATGAGTTTGAGCGGTTTGTAGATGAGTTGATGGAAGAATAGGGTTGTACAATGTTTTTTATTAATTTTTATAGTTTTTCATTCAAATCTTGCCTTCCAACAATAGCCATTATTTCAACAACATTCTTATTTATTTTGAAGTAAACACTGTCAACTCCACAAGCACAACGTCTATAGTCTTTTTTTATATAATCAACCGACTCGAATGAAAAAGGTCTTTGTATAATTATGTCGAAATATTTAAAAAATGATTCAAAATATTTGTCCGCATGAGTCATTCCAAATTTTTTCACACCGTAATGATGAATTCGTATTAAATCATTTTTCGCTTCATTGCTTAATCTATAGTTAGTCATTAAGCAAGGACTTTGATTGAGCTAAAATTTCATTTTTGCTTTTACTTGTAAATCCGCTGTTTTCGGCTTTCTCCAATTTAGCACGAATCCAGTTAATTTCAACTTGTTGTTTTCGTGCTTGTCTAATTAGGTCATTTACGAGTTCGCTCTTACTTGAATATTCTTTTTTGTCCACTTGACTTTTTAGCCATTCGTCGTTCGGCTTTGTGAATGATATACTTTGTCTTGCCATAATTTAATATTTGGTGTAAATATACACCAAATAAAGATCATCTCCAACTTGTTGTCAACTTCAAGATATGGTTTAGTTGTTACACTCATCCATTGAGCTTTTAAACTCTTACCAACAATTTATTCAAACGGATTAATATCCTACTTGTTAAAGTCAAGTTGTAAACAGTGATGATTGTAATTTTAAAAAAACTTAATATTATGTCATTACTTACAATAATACCTGTCTCTTATACACATCTGACGCTGCCGACGACTCCTTACGTGTAG
>CAJXVG010000194.1 GCA_913061495.1 uncultured Winogradskyella sp. | reverse complement strand
ACGAGATCAGCCTCGGTCTCGTGGGCTCGGAGATGTGTATAAGAGACAGTTTGAAAACAGCGAATATGCAAAGCGTTTTAACTATATAAAAGAAGTCTTTGATTTTGGAAATCTATATATTACAAAGCAATTTGCAATATCAGAAATAAATGAAGGAGTACATGTAGATCATAATATTGCTTCGGAAATTATTGGACGTTTTATAGAACACATTAATCATGGTAATAAGGTAGGATATATTTCTAATAGATGTAATTCTTATTCTTTAAATCCTCAATTGTGGGTAGAGATTAATAGTGAATATGATTTTTTGATTGCTACAGCAGTAGTATCTTACAATGACCATAGTTATCTTACAGCATCGCTTGAAAAAGAATTTTTTCAAAAAAGCCTTAAACGGTGTAGAACTTTGAATGAGGCTATTGAATGGATTAGAAATTTAGATGAGTTTAAATAAAGACGCTCTAAATGGTAAACGTTTTACCACCTTTAGCTAATTTAGAATTTTCAAAGACCGTTTGTGCTTCTATTTTAAATTCATTTAAATCATCATAACGTGTGGAGTAATGTCCAAGAAATAACATCCCTACATTTGCCATTTTGGCTATGCTTGCCGCTTGTTTTGCAGAGCTATGCTTTGTTGGTTTGCACAATGCTTCATGCCGTTCTAAAAAAGTAGATTCGTGATAAAGTGCTGTAACATTTTTTATCTGTGGCACAATATCTTCATGGTAAACCGTATCGCTACAAAACGCATAACTTTTTGGTGGCTGTGGATCTTTGGTTACTGTTTTATTGTCTATTAAAACTCCATCTTCATTTACAACATCTGCTCCTTGTTTTAATTTTCTAAAATATGCCACGTTAATATTTGCTTCCGTTACAGAATTGATGTCTAACTTACGTTCGTTCTCTTTTTCTTTAAACAAAAATCCATTAGTATAAATGCGATGATCTAATGGAATGGTGTGAACTTCTACTTTATCATCTTCATAAATCAGTTCTGGTTCTTTTGAAGTCAATTCGTGAAAAATCAGTGGGTAACTTGTCCAAGCATTTGCCAATTTCATTTGAAGCATTATAACCTCTTTTAAACCTTTTGGAGCATAAATATGAAGCTCAGTTTCACGGGTTAGAAGGCTAAATGTGTTTACAAGACCTACCAAACCAAAGTAATGGTCTCCATGAAGATGTGAAATAAAAACATGTTTTATTCTCGAAAATTTTATTCTGTTACGCCTCAACTCAACTTGGGTACCCTCACCACAATCAATTAAAAACATATGGTTTTTTATTTCCAATACTTGTGAAGTTGGGTTTGTATCGGTACGTGGTGTTGCACTGTGGCAGCCAAGAATGGTTAGTTTCATAAATAGTTACAGATGTATGTTTTAGAGCTTAAAAACTTTATTATTTAGAACCCCAAATCGCGTTCAATATCTTCCATTTCAATAATATCGTAAGCTTCTTGTAGCGTTGGCACAACTGCTAGCTCATCTGGCATTTGGTCTAAATCTACTTTATTTGAAACTATGACGAATGATTTTTTATCGCGACGATGATTATTGCTTAACCGAAGAAATTCTATAATGTCTTCTAAAGAAATTTTATCCAGACTCGAAAGATTGACTACAACATGATAATTTTTATATTTGGAATAACCCTGTTCAATATTATGTACCAGTGTTTTAACAGAGGCTTTTTCTTGTGTAATCACAGTAATATTTCCATCTCTATCTATAATCATATTTTATTGTTTTATTTTGGATGCCAAGAGGTATATAACCGCCATCCTTACCGCTACTCCATTTTCAACTTGATTTAAAATTATGGCCTGTTTGGAATCCGCTACATCACTTGTTATTTCTACTCCTCTGTTTATTGGACCAGGATGCATAATAACGATATCTTTTTTTATACTATCTAATAATTCTTTATCTATACCATATTGCTGTGCGTATTCCCTTGTAGAAGGAAAATAGCTGATATCCATTCGTTCATTCTGAACTCTAAGCATATTGGCTACATCACACCATTCTAAAGCTTTTTTTAAATTAGTTTCAACCTTAACTCCTAAATCCTTTATATATTTTGGAAGTAAGGTTTTGGGGCCACAAACCATAACATTTGCACCTTGTAAATGAAGCGCGTATATGTTAGACAAAGCCACACGACTATGCAATATATCACCAACAATTACTACATTCTTTCCTTTTACACTACCAAGCTTTTCTCTTATTGAATAAGAATCTAATAGCGCTTGTGTTGGGTGCTCGTGAGCTCCATCACCAGCATTTATAATACTTGCGTTAATATGTTTAGATAAAAATATACCAGCTCCAGGGTTTGGGTGACGCATTACCACCATATCAACTTTCATTGATAAAATATTATTAACCGTATCTATTAATGTTTCCCCTTTTTTAACCGAGGACTGTGAAGCAGAAAAATTTATAACATCTGCTGAAAGTCGTTTTTCTGCGAGTTCAAAAGATAATTTAGTCCGTGTAGAATTTTCAAAAAATAAATTGGCAATGGTTATATCCCTAAGTGATGGGACTTTTTTAATTGGCCTGTTAATAACCTCCTTAAATTGGTCTGCAGTTTCAAAAATAAGATCTATATCTTCTTTTTTAAGATATTTTATGCCCAATAAGTGATTGACACTTAATTCACTCATAATTCTAGTATTCGGTTTTTAGTCACAGTTTATAGTGATAAATTACTCTGTTTATATTCTCACTTTCTGGTGTTTAGGTCAATTATCTATCTATTAAATAGACGGTATCTTCACCTTCGTTTTCAACCCAATTTACTTTTACTTTTTGGTTATCTATGGCGTCTACTTGTCTGCCTCTATAATTTGGCTGTATTGGTAAATGACGGCTAAAGCGACGATCTATCAATGTTAGCAGTTCTACATTTTTAGGTCTCCCGAAGGATTGAATTGCTGTTAAGGCAGATCTAATGCTTCTTCCTGTATAGAGCACATCGTCAATAAATACAACGTTTTTATCTTCGACTATAAAATCTATAATTGTTGTATTGGCTTCAAGTGGTTTGTCTCCTCGTCTAAAATCGTCCCTGAAGAATGTAATGTCTAAATAACCCAATTCTATATTCGTAATGTGGTATTCGTCTCTTAGCATTTGTGCTAAGCGGTCTGCCAAGAATTTGCCTCTAGGCTGAATACCTATTAATACAGTTTCAGAAAAATCGTCGTGGTTTTCAATAAGTTGGCAAGCCAATCTGTGAAGGGTAATATTGACTTCTTTAGAGTTAAGTAATACTTTTTGACTCATTTAATATCCAAACATTGTTGGTTGACAAAGTTAGATAAAAAAATTTGTTTTCTGCGCTTTTTCTGTCAAAGGCATGAAGACAGCAAGGCTAAAAAATAAAAGCATAAAAAAAGCCTCTCATTTCTGAGAGGCTTTTTAATATTTAAAAATTTTCAGGAATTATTTCTTCCCGTCCATTTTATCTTTAAGAGCTTGTAAAGCTTCGTTTGCGTCACCTAAAGTAGTTTTAGACTCAGCTGCTTGAGCTTCTGCTTTCTTCACAGCTTGCTTAACAATTTTAGCTTCTTCTTCTCTAAATACTGCTGTATGGGATGCTACAACACGTTTGAATTCTTTATTGAACTCAATAATCTTAAATTCTGCTTCCTCACCTTTACCAAGTTTAGAACCATCTTCTTTCTCTAAGTGACGTGCTGGTACAAAGGCAACGATATCTTCATTAAATTCTATTGTTGCTCCTTTATCTACCATTTCAGTGATTGCTGCTTTGTGCGTTGTGCCTAAAGCAAACTCAGTTTCGTACTTGTCCCAAGGGTTTTCTTCAGTTTGTTTGTGACCTAAAGATAATTTACGTCCTTCAACATCTAACTCTAATACAACTACGTCTAATTTATCACCAACGTTACAGAATTCTGATGGGTGTTTAATTTTCTTAGTCCAAGATAAGTCTGAAATGTAAATCAATCCATCGATACCTTCTTCTAATTCAACAAACACACCGAAGTTAGTAAAGTTACGTACTATACCTGTGTGTTTAGAACCTACAGGATATTTAGTAGTAATATCTGTCCATGGATCTGGTGTTAATTGCTTAATACCAAGAGACATTTTACGATCTTCTCTATCTAAAGTAAGTATTTCTGCTTCAATTTCATCTCCTACAGAAACGAAATCTTGTGCTGAACGTAAATGTGTTGACCAAGACATTTCACTAACGTGAACCAATCCTTCTACACCTTCTTCTACTTCAACAAAAGCACCGTAATCTGCAATAACTACAACCTTACCTTTTACTTTGTCTCCAACTTTTACGCTTTCACCTAAAGCTTCCCAAGGATGCTTAGATAATTGCTTAAGACCTAACTGTATTCTTGATTTGTTTTCATCAAAATCAAGGATTACAACATTCAATTTCTGATCTAAATCAACAATCTCATTTGGATGGTTAATACGTGACCAAGATAAATCTGTAATGTGAACTAAACCATCTACACCACCAAGATCAATAAATACACCGTAAGACGTAATATTTTTTACGATACCTTCTAGTACCTGTCCTTTTTCTAACTGGCTGATGATTTCTTTCTTCTGCTCCTCAATATCTGCTTCAATAAGCGCTTTATGAGATACAACGATATTTTTGAATTCGTGATTGATTTTCACAACCTTAAATTCCATCGTTTTATTTACATACTGATCGTAATCTCTAATTGGCTTCACATCTATTTGCGAACCTGGTAAAAATGCTTCAATACCAAATACATCAACGATCATACCTCCTTTTGTTCTGCATTTTACAAAACCGTTTACGATTTCACCAGTATCGTGTGCATTGTTAACACGTTCCCATGCTTTAATTACACGAGCTTTTCTGTGAGATAATACTAATTGGCCTGTTGCATCTTCACGCACATCAATTAATACCTCTACCTTGTCACCAACTTTAAGATCTGGGTTGTAACGGAACTCGTTAAGAGAAATTACACCTTCAGATTTTGCATTAATGTCAATGATAGCATCTCTGTCAGAAATGTGAATTACTTCACCTTCTACAACTTCGTCATCTAAAGTATCGACGAAATTCTCTGCTACTAATTTTTCAAATTCTTCTAATTTAGTATCCGCTACTTGCTCAATTCCTTCTTCGTAATTGTGCCAATCGAACTCTTCTAAGAATTTTTTAGGATTTTTTTGAGCTTCGCTTACTTGCGGAGCTTCTACTGTTTGTGCTTCAGTTGCTTCAACCTCAGCTTGTTTTGTTTCTTTTTCAGACATGTGCTGAATAAAAATTTGTATTTTACAGATTAGTTAGAAAAATAATGCGATATAAACTGTAAAAGTGTTTTTTGTTTGTTTTAAAAATCCTTTTATTTTCTTCTCATCGCTAAAAGGTGTGCAAAAGTACAATATTATTACAGTTTTACCAAAATTTTATTGTAAATAAATAACTGTAAATCTGTCTCTTATACACATCTGACGCTGCCGACGACTCCTTACGTGTAGAT
>CAJXVG010000193.1 GCA_913061495.1 uncultured Winogradskyella sp. | reverse complement strand
TCTACACGTAAGGAGTCGTCGGCAGCGTCAGATGTGTATAAGAGACAGATATAATAGGGTTTGTCATTTACTTCAAAGGAAACATAACCTTCATCAATAGTTTCGACCTTTTTTATAAATTCAAAAAGAAGGAAGTTATATGCTTTATCTTGGTTCCATGTATCTGATGAAGAGAGATTCTTCATATTGGTATCTTTAATTATTACAATTTCTCTTTGGTAATCAAAAATTTGAAGCTCACTTGGAATAAAAAAATGATTGGTTTTACCATTTTCAGTTATCAAATTACTGAACATAGAAAAAGAAGTCTGGGTCTTTAAACCTAGATATGGTGCAAATCCGTTGAGAACAACTAGTAACGGAAACATCCAAAATATTAAATACTCAGAATTAAGTCTCAGCGTATTTTCGCTTTTCAATCTAATGTTTTTAATGTAAAACCCAATAGTTATTAAGGTATAGATAACCCAAACCAAACCAACGACTTTGTTAAATATATTATGAGATAAAAACCCAAGGCTGATTGCAATAAGAAGTGTGGTTATTGTAAACCCGATTATAAAATACCTTTTAAAATTTTTAATAGTTTCCAGGGCTTTAGCAACAAGTGCATCCGAGGAAAAAAGCACCAAATAAGTAAACATCATAGCTGTAAAACTCACTATGGCACCCAAGCCTTCTAATCCTAATAGAAAATGAAAAAGCAGTCCAAGAATCAATCCCAAATTCCTGCTACCTTTAAATAATAATAAAATAGGTATAGTAAGTTCTGCACATAGAGAAAAATAAATTGAGAAATTGGCAATTAGACTTTGATTAGTGCTATAAAAATTATCAATAAAACCAATGTTAATGAGTTTGAGGTTGTTCAATAAATTTTCAAAAAGAACTGCTCCACAGCTGATATCGGTTTTAAAGAAATCGTAATTTAATTTATGCAATACCACAAAAAAGTAAAGAGCTAAAAGACTAGTTCTTAGTAAGGGTAATGCATTGGTTGCAAAGTAAACTGAGAATTTATTAGTACTTTTTTTAAACCTTTTACTAATATAGTAACCTATACTCACAGCACACATCAAGAGGCTCATTATCGTTTCAAAATACAAGTGGTTTACAACAAGCGGTTGGCGTAAAACATACCAGAAAGCTGAAGTGAAAATTGTAAGTATAAACACGATTTTATACCTGCCAAAAGTAAATATATGTACTAGGCACAAAATAGTTAAGAGCCAACCAACGGGAAGATTAAAATAAGACCACTCTGTCCAAATTAATTGATGCACAAGTGTTGAAACACACCAGAAAAGAGAAAACAATAAAAATATGTTGGATTCTTTTTTTTTATTTTGAATTGAGTGCATTTTTAGAAATTGGTAATTAAACTAAAATTCAGCTCACAAAATAGTAATTTAATTAATTAAATTCTGAAGTCAAATGAAATTTGATACTTGGATATTTTTGCTGTGTCATTTGTAATGAAAACGTAGAATCTGCCAAAAACACCAACTGATCTTGTTTGTCCCTTGCTAAGTAACGCTGTTTTACCCTCAAGAACTCTTTAAACTCCTCACTCTTTTCATCATCCGTTTCTACCCAACACGCTTTGTGAACATTTAGATTTTCATAAGTACATTTAGCACCATATTCATGTTCTAATCTATATTGAATGACCTCATATTGTAATGCACCAACGGTACCTATTACTTTTCTTCCATTTAAATCTAGTGTAAATAATTGTGCAACTCCTTCATCCATCAACTGATCAATACCTTTATAAAGCTGCTTAGATTTCATTGGGTCTGCATTGTTAATGTACCTAAAATGCTCAGGTGAAAAACTAGGAATACCTTTGTAGTTTATTTCTTCTCCTTCGGTGAGTGTATCTCCAATTTTAAAGTTACCAGTATCGTGCAGACCCACTATGTCACCAGGATAAGAAATATCTACTATTTCTTTCTTTTCTGCAAAAAAGGCATTTGGACTAGAAAATTTTAATTTTTTATTATGTCTTACGTGTAAGTATGGAGTATTCCGTTTAAATTCTCCAGATACAATTTTTATAAATGCAAGTCTGTCTCTGTGGTTTGGATCCATATTTGCATGAATTTTAAACACAAACCCTGTAAACTTCTTTTCATCAGGATTAACTAAACGTTCTTCACTATGTTTTGGTCTAGGTTTTGGTGCTATTTCTACAAAACAATCCAAAAGTTCTCTTACACCAAAATTATTTAGTGCAGATCCAAAAAACACGGGTTGGAGTTTGCCGTTTAAATAATCTTGCTTGTCAAACTTGGGATAGATACCTTCAACCAGTTCTATATTGCCTCGTAATTCATCAGCAGCATCACTTCCAATTAAATCATCCAACTCAGAATTCTTCATATCTGAAATCTCAATGGTTTCTTCAATATCCTTTCGGCTATTACCACTAAAGAGGTTAACGTTTTTCTCCCAAAGATTATAGATGCCTTTAAAATCGTAACCCATACCGATTGGGAAACTTAATGGAGTCACTTTTAAACCTAGTTTCTGTTCAACTTCATCTAAAAGGTCAAATGCATCTTTTCCCTCACGATCTAGTTTATTTATAAAAACAATCATTGGGATATTGCGCATTCTACAAACTTCCACCAATTTTTCGGTTTGTTCCTCCACGCCTTTAGCAACATCAATTACAACAATAACACTATCTACAGCAGTTAATGTTCTAAAAGTATCCTCAGCAAAATCTTTGTGACCTGGTGTATCGAGTATATTGATTTTTATACCATCATATTCAAAAGCCAAAACTGAAGTTGCGACAGAAATACCTCGTTGGCGTTCAATCTCCATAAAGTCACTTGTAGCGCCTTTTTTTATTTTATTACTCTTAACAGCACCAGCTTCTTGTATAGCTCCTCCAAATAATAGCAGTTTTTCAGTCAGTGTAGTTTTCCCAGCATCAGGATGGGAAATGATACCAAATGTTCGTCGTCTATTGATTTCTGATTTAAAAGTCATTTATATTTTTTAAAATGAATGCAAATATAGTGGTTAATTCTGTTTTAGTAATTAAAACCAAAATTGCTTAAATTTTGTAGATATTAGAACTTACTGAAAGATTTTTGATTTTTATCAAATATTTATATTTTTTACTCTTCTGTTTATAAATAGGATCAGTATTTTTTTAAGAAATACTTTACTTTTTTTTCAATAGAAGTAAGTAATTTAGCAAAATGGCAGAAGAACAAGTCATCTTGGTAGATGAAAATGACAATCAAATAGGGTTAATGCCCAAAATGGAAGCACATGAAAAGGCACTTTTGCATCGTGCATTTTCCGTATTTGTATTCAACGATAAAAATGAATTAATGTTACAACAGCGTGCTTTGCATAAGTACCATACACCTGGACTTTGGACGAACACATGTTGTAGTCATCAGCGCGAAGGAGAAACTAATTTAGCAGCAGGTAAAAGACGTTTGCAAGAGGAGATGGGTTTTACTACGGATTTAGAAGAAACCACTTCGTTTATATATAAAGCTCCTTTTGAAAATGGACTTACGGAGCACGAGTACGACCATATTATGATTGGCTATTTCAACGAGAAACCCAATATCAATCCAGATGAAGTTGCCGATTGGAAATGGATGTCACTCGAAGCTGTAAAAGCTGATATGAAAACAAATCCAGATATTTATACAGCTTGGTTCAAAATTATTTTCGAAAAATTCTATGAATATATAAACGTTAATAACTAATGAAAGTTACAGTACACAGAAAAGCACATTTTAATGCAGCTCATCGTTTATTTAGAAAGGATTGGAGTTTTGAAAAAAATGATGCAGTTTTTGGTAAATGTAACAACCCTAATTTTCACGGTCATAATTACGAATTAATAGCGAGTGTTACTGGCGACATTGATCCAGAAACTGGTTATGTCATAGATGTAAAGATTCTAAAGGATATTATAAAATCTGAAGTTGAAGATGCTTTTGATCATAAAAATTTAAATGTTGAAGTACCAGAATTTAAAGACTTAAATCCTACGGTAGAAAATATAGCAGTAGTTATCTATAATAAAATAAAGCCCAAACTCAATTCAAATTTCCAATTAGAAATCACACTTTACGAAACACCTCGTAACTTTGTCACATATTCTGGAGAATAATTAAATGAAAAATTTATATCCACTAAAGTTTCAACCTATTTTAAAAGATAAAATTTGGGGAGGTGAAAAATTAATTGAAGACTTCAATAAATCTTCAAGCTCAAAACAGCTTGGAGAGAGTTGGGAAATTAGCACTGTGCCTGGCGATATTTCAATTGTTTCCAATGGTGAATTAAAAGGACAATCTCTTCAATATTTATTAAACGAATTCAAAGCCGAGCTTTTAGGTAAAAAGAATTTTGAACGATTCGGTAAAGATTTCCCATTACTAATTAAGTTTATTGATGCTAAGCAAGATTTGAGTATTCAGCTGCATCCTAATGACCAATTGGCTAAAAAACGTCATAATTCATTCGGAAAAACAGAAATGTGGTATGTTATGGATTCTGATAAGGATGCCAATCTCATTGTTGGATTTAACCAAGAAATGAGCAGAGAAATCTACCTAAAACATCTTGAAGAAAAAACCTTAACCAAAATTCTAAATTTTGATAAGGTAAAAGAAGGAGATACCTATTTTATTGAAGCGGGAAGAGTACATGCCATAGGCGCTGGTGTATTATTGGCAGAAATTCAGCAAACCAGTGATGTAACCTACCGAGTTTACGATTGGGATAGAGTGGATGCAGACGGCAATGAACGTGAGCTGCACAACGATATAGCTATTGATGCGTTTGACTTTAAGATGAAAAACAACTTTAGGGTTGACTATAAAAAGTCAAAAAACGTATCAAACGAAATGGTAAACTGTCCATTTTTCACTACCAATTATATTGAATTGACATCGGAATTAAATAAGCAAAACAAACAAGACTCCTTCATCATTTACATGTGTGTTGATGGTAATGTTAACATTGAAACAAACACTACAAAAGAAAGAATTTCAAAGGGTGAAACGATTTTGATTCCTGCTGTAATAAAAGATTTTAAACTACATTCACACTACGCTAAACTACTTGAAGTTTACGTTTAAAATTTCAAAAAAAAATTAAATAAAATAACCATTTGGATTTAGTACTTTTGCAGCTACAAATAAATTAATTATGGCGAATAAAAGAGATTTAAAAAAGGACATTAATTTTGTTCTTGGTGATATTATTGAGGCGGTTTACATTTGGGAAATAGCTAATAATAAAAAACCAACAAAGGAAAGTGAAGCTATTATCAATGATGCTATCGAAACGTTTGATGAACTTATTGCACGCGTTAATGCTAGAGATATAGAAGATAATAAAGCGCACTTTAAGGCAATTAACAATGACCTCGAAACAAAAGGAAGAGCGTTAATAGAAAGAATAAATAAATTATAAAAATAGATTTGCAAATTTGAATTTCTAATTTAAATTTGCTCCTGTTTTGCCGATGTAGCTCAGCTGGCTAGAGCCTGTCTCTTATACACATCTGACGCTGC
>CAJXVG010000192.1 GCA_913061495.1 uncultured Winogradskyella sp. | reverse complement strand
CTCGGAGATGTGTATAAGAGACAGCTTTTACTGTAACAAGTTGTTTTGAAGATTTAGATGATAACTCAATTGCATCCTCTGACATAAAGGATTTTGTATGGAAAGGCATGAATGCTGTTTATTTATATAAGTCCGAAATCCCAGATTTGGCAAATGATAGATTTTCTACAAATGAAGAGTATGCCAACTATCTTATTGACTTTGAATCACCCGAAGCTTTATTTGAATCACTTCTTTATTTACCCGATGATGTTGATAGGTTTAGTAGAATAACCGATAATTACTTTGATCTGCAAAACCAACAGCAAGGTGTTAGTTTTAGTAATGGTCTTGAATTTAATTTTTACACCCTACCAGACAATGATACAGAAGTATATGGTGTTATTACCTTAGTTTTAAATAATAGTGTAGCAGATAATTTAGGGTTACAACGTGGGCAAATTTTTAGAGCTATTGATGGGCAATTGCTCAATAGAACTAACTTTAGAAGTCTTGTCGGTCAAAATTCTTACACGCTTAATTTTGCAGATTATAACGACAACGGCACACCAGAAAATGACGAAGACGACACATTAACCTTAAATGGGGAAAGCTCCGCACTTACCAAAGAGGAATATACGGAAAACCCTGTGCATATAGTGCAAACCTTAGATGTTGGCAACAATATAAAAGTGGGCTACCTAATGTACAATCAATTTAATAGTAGCTTCAACAACACATTAAATGATGCTTTTGCACAGTTTCAAGCCGAAGGTGTAGATGAATTGGTTATTGATTTAAGGTACAATGGCGGAGGTTCTGTGCAAACTGCAGCTTACTTGGGTAGCATGGTAACAGGTCAGTTTACTGGAGAAATCTATTCAAAATTATTTTATAACGAAAATTTACAAGATAACAACCAAAATTTCCTCTTTACGAATAGTATATCTGATGGTGGAGCAATAAACAGTCTTAACCTAACTAAGGTTTATGTTTTAACTACAAAGCTAAGAACAGCATCAGCCAGCGAATTAGTGATAAACAGTTTAAAACCTTATATTGATGTCGTAGTCATTGGACAAAACACGGTTGGGAAAACCCAAGCGTCAATTACCGTTTATGATTCTCCAAACTTAAACTTTGAGAATGTAAACCCAAACCATACCTACGCGATGCAGCCTTTAGTAGCAAATTCCACAAACGTAAACGATCAATTAGTACCAGCTGAGGGCTTAACACCTGACATTGAATTATCTGAAGTAGCCAGAAATTTTGGTACACTTGGTGATGCCAACGAACCACTTTTGGCAGAGGCAATAGCAGATATCACTAACTCTGGACGTTTATTCATTGAAAATATAGACGCACCAAAGCCTATAAAATCAAAAACCTTAATTCCACCAGTAGAGCAAGATATGTATATTGATTAAAAAAAAAGCCGCTTAATGCGGCTTTTTCATTGTTTATAATTTAAGATTTAATCCTAAATTTATATTTCTACCTTGCGTGGTATATCCTACTCTTTCTAGATAATCCTCATTAAACAGGTTATCTATACTAGCAAAAATTTTCAGCTTATTATTAACTACTTTGTGGCTAAAGTATAAGTTAATTAAAGAAAAGGATTTTAATTCTTTATTAGAAAATGTACTAAAATCTGTATCCACCCTATGACCTACAAATTGATAACTTAATGACATAAACGTTCTATTTGAAACATCATAGTTAAAGCCTGCATTAACCTTGTGTTTTGGCAACCTTAACCTTACACCTTCTTTTAATTCTGTAAAAGTATAATTAGCAGAAACATTTAAGTTCTTTATTATATTAATTTCCGTTTCTACCTCAAAACCGTGCACTTCTGCTTCTGTATCTGCATTTTCGTACATTGACGTATAAACAATAGTATTTTCTTCATTTCGGTTAAAATAAACACCACTTAATCTAAGTCCATTTTTTGTGTTGTATTCCAAACCACCTTCAATTGTTGTATTTTCTTCTGGTTCTAAATCTAAATTTGCACCAAAGAAACCGAATAATTGAGACAGATTAGGTGCTATAAATGATGTTGCATAAGATCCAAATACTTTAGCATACCCTTCATCAATTGATATTTTATAAGATGGGTTTATGTTATAAACAAAATGGGAGCCATACTCGCTATGGTTATTCAATCTACCTCCTAGGTTTAAGGTTAAATCTAAATCTGTTACATAAACTATATTTAAATAAGGATCAGTGCTTATGTAATGTTCTTCATTAGCAAATACACTACTATAATCACCATAAGTTAGCCCAATGATTGTATATATATTTTGATTAAATGTATATTTATTAAAGGCATCTAAAACATAGCTTTCTGCCTCATACTCTGCACCGAATTCAGAAATTGTTTCCCTTTCAATATCAGTAAATGCAGCATTAATCTGAAAGCTTCCATTGTTATAATTAATCTTAGGTGACAATCCTATTCGCTTTTGCTTAGAGTTAAACTGATCGTCCGTATCAGCAAAAGTAAAATTTGGAGCTGGGTTTCCATCTATACCTGTTTTAAAGTTATCATAGCTAGCAAAAGCTGTAAGTTGGAAACTTTCTGAAAACTGATAACCGAATTTTAAATTAGCATTATATCTAGAAAAAGGATCTTCTTCAGGGTTTTTAGATTTCGCTGCAGACAATCCATCTGCATACTGATTGCCAAAACTTACTAAGTAATTAAATTTGTTTACAGTTCCGTTAATAGATACATTATTGGTAAAACTAGATATATTATACTCTAAATCATCTTGAGTTTGATTAGTACCAACTACACTAAGAATACTCCCAGATATCTTCTTGTTAGAAGATTTTTTTGTGGTAATATTTATAACTGCAGTTGCTGCAGCATTTCCATATAAGGTACTAGATGCTCCTTTTACAATTTCAATGGATTCAATGGTATTAATATCTAACAAACGTAAATCGAATTCATTGTTTACTAAAGACGGATCGTTTGTTTGTACTCCATCAATTAAAACCAAAACTTGTCTGTTGTTTCCGCCTCTAATAAAATAGCCTAAATCCTGTCCTGCTACACTACGGCTACCATTGATTTCAATACCACTTTTGTTATTAATTAATTGCGCTACGGTTTTACCTTGGTTATTCTCAATTTCTTTTCTTGAAATTTTAATAATCGTTTTACCAGAATTTTCACGTTTCAATGTAAAACGAGAGTCCGTTACTACAACTTCATCGAGTTGTTCAACATTTAAAGAATCGGATTGCTGTTGTGCAATACCAATAGATAACATACTCATAACAAGCATGCTACAAAACAATTTTGTTTTGTTCATTTTTAAATTAATTTGCTCGAGAGAACATACAGAAAACCATATGTAAACTTTTATCCCGAAAGTTTGACTTCTTTGTTGAAATTGGCAGGTCTCCTGACTTGCGTCTTGTTATCGGTCTTCCCAGAAAATAAATTCCAGTGACATTGAAGTTTATAACAAGCGTTTTAGCTTACAGTTGCGGGAACAGTTCTAGATTTTAACTAGATTCCCTTTTAATCGACTTTATAAAAATAAAGCCAAACCTAATTTCGCTGCGAAAATAAACATTTATCAATTAGCGCAACAAAAAAACTAATTAATCTTATTTTTGAAAGAAATTAAAGCATTTTGAAGTTATACACCTATTTATTTCTCTTTATAGTTTGCCTTTCGTGCAAAGACAAACCCAAACAAACAAAATTGCCAAATTCTGAAAAACCAAAGCAATTCAATTTAAAATATGCTGAAGGGTTTTCAGTCGAAGATAATGGCAATTTTAAAATATTGACCATTACCAAACCTTGGCCTAAGTCTGAAAAAGTTTACAAATATGTTCTGATTTCAAAAGAAAACATGGCAAAGACTTCATTTATAAAGGATGAATATGATGGTATTATCGTTAACCCTGTAGAAACTATTGTGGTGACATCTACAACCCATATTCCCGCTTTAGAACTATTACATGTTGAAGAAACCTTAGTTGGGTTTCCTGGAACAGATTACATTTCATCAGAAAACACCAGAAAACGTATTGAAAAAGATAATGTTAGGGAATTGGGGAAAAATGAAGGTATTAATACAGAAGTACTTTTAGAACTCAATCCTAACGTTGTTGTTGGTTTTGGAGTGGATGGTGTAAACAAAACATTCGAAACCATAAAAAAAGCCAATATACCTGTAATTTATAATGGTGATTGGGTAGAATCATCTGCCTTGGCAAAAGCTGAATGGATTAAATTTTTTGGTGTACTTTACAATAAAGAAAAAAAGGCTGATTCTATTTTTACAAGTATTGAAAATGAATATTTAGCGGCAAAAAAAATTGCCAAACAAGCAAAAAATCAACCTACTATATTAAGTGGTGCAATGCACAAAGATGTATGGTATCTTCCAAACGGCTCAAGCCCAGAAGCCCAATTTTTAAAAGATGCAAATGTCAATTATCTTTGGAGTGAAACTACAGGAAACGGAAGTTTGGCACTTAGTTTTGAGGTCGTTTTAGAAAAGGCAAAAGAAGCCGATTTATGGCTGAGTCCATCCTATTACACCAGCTTTGAACAACTTGAAAAAGCAAATTCGCTTTACACTCATTTTGATGCTTTTAAAAATAAGAACATATATAGTTTTTCTAATACCACAGGTGAAACAGGTGGAGTGCTTTATTACGAATTAGGAACGGCAAGACCTGATCTAGTTTTAAAAGATTTAATTAAAATTTCTCATCCTGAATTATTAGAAAATTACAATCCACACTTTTTTAAACAATTGAATTAATTTGACTTCTAATAAAACATATAAAAAGCAATTTATACTGCTTTCGGTATTACTAATAGTGTGTTTTTTAATCAATATCAGTTTGGGTTCTGTTGCCGTTCCGCTTAAAAGTATTTTTGCCAGTTTATTTGGCACAGTAGAAAACACCAATTATCAAGTAATTATTACCGGTTTTAGATTACCCAAAGCAATAACCGCTATTTTGGTTGGCTCAGGATTGGGAGTTTCAGGTTTATTAATGCAAACACTTTTTAGAAACCCTTTGGCAGGACCTTTTGTATTGGGCATAAGTTCTGGTGCAAGTTTGGGTGTGGCATTGGTGATTTTAGGTTCTGGATTATTTGGTGGTTTTTTTGCCACTGCTTTAGTTTCAAAATGGAGTATTGTAATTGCTTCAAGCTTGGGGAGTTTTCTAGTTTTGTTGGCCGTTTTGGCCGTTTCTAGTAAAATCCGAGATACAATGGCCATATTAATTATTGGCTTAATGTTTGGAAGTATCACAGCAGCTGTAGTGAGTGTCCTCTCCTATTTTAGTTCCGCTGAACAATTACAGCAATACATTTTTTGGGGATTTGGAAGCCTTAGTAATTTGTCTTGGGATGAATTGTTTATTTTCTTCATAATATATGCCTTTGGCACCATTCTAAGCATCCTATCCATTAAAGGTCTAAACAGTCTATTATTGGGTGATAATTATGCAAAAAGCTTGGGCTTAAATTTAAAACAAAGCCGATTTGTAACTGTCTCTTATACACATCTCCGAGCCCACGAGACCGAGGCTGATCTCG
>CAJXVG010000191.1 GCA_913061495.1 uncultured Winogradskyella sp. | reverse complement strand
GTGTATAAGAGACAGGATTATAGGTAGTGTTATTTATATTGACAATTATGGAAATGTAGTGACGAATATAACGCGTAAATTTTTTGAAAATATTCAAAAAACAAGACCTTATGAAATTTCTGCTCGTAGTCATAAATTCAGTAAAATATTGAATAAATACAGTGAGGTTGTTGATTTTGCAGTTGAAGAATCTAAACGTAATGTGGAAGGTAAAGGCTTGGTGGTTTTTAATTCATCTAATTATTTAGAGATTGCTGTTTACAAAAGCAACTCTAGTACCGTTGGCAGTGCATCTACTTTAATGGGCTTAAAAACTATGGATACCGTAACCATTAACTTTTTAAAACCTTAAGCTATGTTAGTAAGAATTGTAAAAATGAGTTTTGAACCAAGTAAAACCGAAGAATTCTTAGCTAATTTTGAAAAGAATAAATTGAAGATCCGGAATTTTAAAGGCTGTAATTTTTTAGAATTATACCAAGACCAAAACAATACCAATATTTTTTTTACGTATAGTTATTGGGAATCTGAAAGTGACTTAAATAATTACAGACACTCAGATTTATTTAAAGGTATTTGGGCAAAAACAAAACCTTTATTTAATGCAAAACCTGAAGCTTGGAGTGTTGATAAGGTTGCTTCACTAAAGTGATTAATAATTAAGGATTAGAAATCAGTGACCAGTAAAATCACTTAATATAGAATACTGAAAATAAAACATGTTAGCAATACTAAAAAAAGAAATAAATACCTTCTTTGCCTCACCAATAGGTTATTTGGTGATTGCTGTTTTTTTACTCATTAATGGTTTATTTCTGTGGGTTTTTAAAGGTGAATTCAATATTATAAATAGTGGTTTGGCTAGTTTATCGCCTTTCTTTTTGTTGGCTCCTTGGGTTTTAATTTTCTTGGTGCCAGCGGTAACTATGCGCAGTTTTAGTGATGAAAAAAAACAAGGCACATTAGAGTTGTTGGTAACTAAACCTATTTCTCATTTTCAGATTGTATTGGGTAAATATTTTGGCGCGTTTATACTTATTATTTTAGCTTTAATTCCCACCCTTTTATATGTTTATACGGTTTCTCAATTAGGAAACCCAATTGGGAACCTAGATATGGGCAGCACCATTGGATCTTATTTTGGATTATTGTTTTTAATTGGTGCTTATACCGCAATCGGTGTATTTGCCTCTACCCTATCAGACAATCAAATTGTAGCATTTATAATTGCGGTATTTATCTGCTTTTTCTTTTATTTTGGGTTTGAAGGTCTTTCTAACTACACCTTTTTTGGAGATATTGTATATATGGAAAACTTAGGTATGGCTTCACACTACAATAGCATGAGTCGTGGTGTCATTGATACTAGAGATTTAGTTTATTTTATAAGTGTAGCTTTAGCTTTTTTAGTGTTTACCAAATTTAGAATTCAAAAACAGTAGCATGATTATTACTCCCCTTTTAGTCATTTTTATGTTGGTTGTTTTTATTTTGTTATTTCTGTTTTTAAACACAGTAGACAAACGTAAGTGGTTAACGGTTCTAATCAGCATTATACTTACGCCTTTTGTGTATTTCTATATGTTTTACCCTTTTATTAATATTGTTAGCAATTACCATCATCAAAAATATTTTAATAGCGAAGCTTGGATTGAGAACCCGTCTTTGAGATACGAAATGATTGATAACACTATAAAGTCTGATACACTTATTGGTATTTCAAAAGATAAAATTAAGGCACTTTTAGGCAAATATGAATGGTTATCTTGGAACGATGCAGAAAAAAACCACGACCCAAGCAAATGGAATTACGCCTTGGGTATTGAGCCTGGAGCTTTCAATAATGAAAAGGAGTGTGTAGAAATTATATTTAAAAATGATAAAGTTGTAGATTTAGAGCACTACCAAGAAGAAATTACTTTCGAGAATGAAGAAGAATAAAGTTTTAATTTATATACTCGTTGTTATTATTGGCTTAATTGCAGTTAATGCTATTTCCAGTAACTTCTATGGTCGTTTTGATCTTACTGAAGATAACCGTTATACACTCTCTAAACAAACTACATCGTTGGTTAACGATATAGAAGCTCCATTAATTATAGATGTGTTTTTAGAGGGAGAATTTCCTTCAGAATTTAGACTGCTTCAAACAGAAACAAAACAAATTATTGATGAGTTTCAATTAGAAACGGATCAAATCTTTGTAAACTACATAAACCCAATTGAAGACGAAACTACAAGACAACGAAATATTGAAGAACTTACCAAGTCTGGTTTAGAACCTTATATAAATACTGATAACAGCACAGGAAAAGTAACCCAAGAAATTATTTTTCCTTGGGCTTTTGCTAGTTATAAAGATGAAACAGTTAAAATTCCGCTTCTAAAGCGAAGTATTACAGAAAGCTTGCAAGAACAGGTTACTAATTCCGTACAGTCCTTAGAATATGCATTTGCAGATGGTTTTAGTAAATTGGTAAAACCAAAGACTAAAAAAATTGCTATATTAAAAGGAAATG
The DNA here is from genome assembly GCA_913061495.1 of uncultured Winogradskyella sp. GTDB lineage: Bacteria > Bacteroidota > Bacteroidia > Flavobacteriales > Flavobacteriaceae > Winogradskyella. Next base: position 3,058 of record CAJXVG010000191.1, on the reverse strand, counting down.
GTGAATTGAACGACATTTATATTGCAGACTTTCTTACCACAATTCAACCTTATTACAATGTAGCTCCATTTACCTTAGACAGTGTAACTTCAAATGCTAAAAAAACTTTAGATAAGTTAACCGAATATGATTTAATTGTTGCAGCCAAACCAAGTCAGGCCTTTACCGAAAAAGAAAAATTGGTTTTAGATCAATTTATAATGAAAGGTGGCAAAAGCCTTTGGCTAACAGAGGCTGTTATAATGGACAAAGATAGTCTATACAACGATTCTGGTACAGCTATTTCCATTTTAAGGGATCTTAACTTAAAAGATTTCTTTTTTCAATATGGTTTGCGCGTAAATCCAAGTTTGGTTAAAGACTTGTACTCTGCACCAATAATGTTAGCCATTGGAGAAGGAGGTCAATCCCAGCTACAACCTGTACAATGGCAATACTCACCTTTGGCGGCTTCAAATCCAGATCATCCAATTTCTAAAAATCTTAATCTGGTAAAATTTGACTTTTCAAGTCCTATTGATACCTTAAAAAACGATGTAGATAAAAAGATTTTGCTTCAAAGTTCACCACGTTCAAAGCTAGAAGGTGTACCAAAACAAATTTCATTGTCGAGTGTAACCAAAGCTCCTGATGAAGCCACATATAGCGAAGGATCTCAAAATTTAGCTGTTTTATTAGAAGGGCAATTCACTTCAGCCTATGACAAAAGAGTGTTACCGTTTAAGTTAAGTGACTTCAGCTCAAAAAGCCAACCAACAAAAATGGTAGTAATATCAGATGGAGATGTCATTAAAAACGATGTTGTTAGAAACAAACCGCAACAATTAGGTTTTGATAGATTAACAGGAAAGTCGTTTGGAAATAAAGAATTTCTATTAAACACAGTCAACTACCTTTTGGATGATACCGGACTTATAAACATAAGAGCAAAGGAAATAAGCATAGGCTATTTAGATTCTGAAAAAGTAAAAAACAATCAAATAAAATGGCAACTGATTAATATAGCCTTGCCACTATTACTGTTAGCTCTATTTGGATATATTTTTAACTATTTAAGAAAACGCAAATACGCCTCATAATATAGTTATAAACCCTTAAAAAAATCAGTGTTTATATATGCTAGATTTGTTAATAAGTTTGTTTTATAAAACCCTACTATTGAGATATATTTGTAAGACGAATTAAAAGACCAAAACTTTATATATTACAGATGAAATTTATTGTTTCAAGCACATATTTACTCAAACAACTTCAAGTTTTAGGCGGTGTAATCAACAACAGTAACACACTTCCAATTTTAGATAATTTTCTTTTTGAACTAAGCACATCTAAATTAACAATTTCAGCTAGTGATTTAGAAACCACAATGTCTGCAACTATAGATGTAGAAAGTGATTCTGAAGGAAGTATTGCATTACCTTCGAGATTGTTATTAGATACCTTAAAAACATTCCCAGAGCAACCACTTACATTTGTTGTAGAAGAAAACAATACGGTTGAAATTAGTTCTAACCATGGTAAATATGCCTTAGCATATGCAGATGGTGCGGAATTTCCAAATGCTGTTTCAATAGAAGATGCAAGCAAAACAACCATAATGGGAGATATTTTAGCAACTGCAATTAGTAAGACTATTTTTGCGGCTGGTAATGATGACTTAAGACCTGTAATGAGTGGTGTATTCTTTCAATTTTCTCAAGATAATTTGACTTTTGTTGCAACTGACGCTCATAAATTAGTGAAATACACCAGAGACGATGTTACTGCAACAGAATCGGCAGAGTTCATTATGCCGAAAAAACCTTTGAATCTTTTAAAAGGAATCTTAGCAGGTAGCGATGACGATGTTTTAGTTGAATATAACGAATCTAACGCCAAGTTTACTTTTGAAAATTCAGTTTTAATTTGCCGCTTAATTGATGGTAAGTATCCAAATTACGAAGCTGTAATCCCTAAGGAAAATCCTAATAAATTGGTAATAGACAGAACTCAATTTTTAAATTCTGTGCGTCGTGTTAGTATTTTTTCTAACAAAACAACACACCAAATACGTTTAAAAGTTGCTGGTGCAGAATTAAATATTTCTGCAGAAGACATCGATTACAGTAATAAAGCAGAAGAACGTTTAACCTGCGATTACCAAGGTGACGATATGCAGATTGGCTTTAACTCCCGTTTTCTTACAGAAATGACAAACAATTTAAACTCAGATAACGTACAGTTAGAGATGAGTTTACCAAATAGAGCAGGTATTTTAACACCTATAGACGGCTTAGACGAAGGCGAACATGTAACCATGCTTGTTATGCCAGTAATGCTCAATAATTAAGGTTTATGCTAACTCAATAATTGAAAAGACTCACCATTTTTGGTGGGTCTTTTTTTATGGAATTAACTGAGATTTTACAACTAAACTCGCTAAAAGACACCTTTAACTCATTCAAAATCCCTGTTTACATATTTGCATTTTACTGCTCTCTGGTTTTTGTGTTGCTTTGTAGTGTTAAATGAAACAAAACAGACATAAACAATAATCAAATTTTTAATACCTTTAAATATCATGAAAACAATTATTCCTTTTATTATAATTATCGCTTTAATGGCAAGTTGCAAATCTTACCAGCCTGAACAGACTATTAATAATGAACGATCTGAAAGTTTGATTGAAAGTGATACCGTAAGCATAAGCAGTGATGAAAATGATTATGAAATTATCATAATAGAACCCGGTTTTAATGGATGGCTGGCCAGTACAGCAAGACCAGAAGGTTATTATTCTCAACAATTTTTAGAATCACGCAATGCAATTTACGTACAGGCTTGGAATCAAAGAAATCTTCAGCCACAAGCTTATGACCCGAGTCTTTACGAATTACGAATAGATTATGACACCAGAACGGATTACGGCTACGAGGTTAACTATAAACTCTACAATTATTTTATATACTTTCAACTAAAATATAAGCAACGCTTATCTTCCTTAGTTCCTAGAATTTAGATTAAATTTACAGCTGTCTCTTATACACATCTCCGAGCCCACGAGACCGAGGCTGATCTC
>CAJXVG010000190.1 GCA_913061495.1 uncultured Winogradskyella sp. | reverse complement strand
CGAGATCAGCCTCGGTCTCGTGGGCTCGGAGATGTGTATAAGAGACAGTTATAAGCGCGTTAACGAAAATACAGGAGAAGAAGTTGCATGGAAGGATATTGTTAAAGGGTTTAAAGAAGATGACAGCTACGTAATTTTAGAAAAAGAAGATTTTGAAAAAGCAAATCTAAAAAAAAGTAAAACCATAGATATAGAACAATTTGTAAATGAAGATGAGGTGGCTGATGTGCTTTTTAAAAAGCCTTACTTTATTGAGCCGCAAAAAGAAGGTGGTAAATCCTATAATTTATTACGGGACGCATTAAAAAAAACCAATAAGCTAGGAGTTGCCACCTTTGTAATGCGAGAGAAGGAACACCTGAGTTTAATAGGTGTCTATAAGAACGCGCTTGTACTTCATAAAATTAGATTTACTGAAGAAATTCGAGATCCTTCAGACCTTAAATTACCAAAAACAAAAGTGACCAAAAAAGAGGTCAACATGGCTGAGGCACTTATAGAAAATTACACCGAAACCTTTAAACTTGAAAATTTTAAAGACGTTTATAACAAACAACTTCTAAATATTATAAAGTCTAAATCCAAGGGTAAAACCACTAAAACTGAGAAAGTAGAAACAAAAACAACCAAAGCATCAGACCTCATGGCACAGTTAAAGGCCAGTTTAGAAAAAAAGAAGAAATCTAAAGCTTCTTAAAATGGGATTAGAGGAGTACATTAAAAAGAGAGATTTTTCTACAACTCCAGAACCTAAAGGCAACGTACAATCCTTGGGTCAATACCGTTTTGTAGTACAGCGGCACCAAGCAAGTCGGTTGCATTACGATCTGCGGTTAGAGATTGATGGAGTTCTAAAAAGTTGGGCAATACCAAAAGGGCCTTCAATGAATCCAGAAGACAAAAGGCTAAGCATACAGACGGAAGACCATCCTATAAAATATTTGTCCTTTCATGGGACTATTCCAAAGGGAAATTATGGTGCAGGAGTTATGGATATTTGGGACAGTGGTACTTTTCAAGTCTATTCGGAAAATCAGGGAAATGTAAGCGCACAATTAAAAAAAGGAAACTTAAAACTTGAATTTTTCGGTAAAAAACTAAAAGGTAAATTTGCTTTGATCCATACCAAAAAAGGAAATAAAAATAACCACTGGTTACTTATAAAGAAAAATGACCAACATGCCCAGCATTTAAAATATGATGCGGAAAACCTCACAGCATTTACCAATAAACAAAAACATACAGAACCCAAAGTACTTCAATTAAATCCCGAAACTATTATTTCGCCAATGTTGTGTACCAATGGCAAACAAATATTCAATGATTCTCAATGGATTTTTGAGCTAAAATGGGACGGTTACCGCATGTTAAGCCATGTTATAGAAGGAGAAGTTTCCATGTATTCTCGCAATGGTAAAAATTTTAACCATAAATTTGAATTATTAAAAAATGAACTCCAAACCATTCCTCATGATGTAATTTTGGATGGAGAAGTAGTAATTGTGGATGAAGAAGGTGTTTCTCATTTTCAGAAATTACAAAACTATCATCCCGAAACTACCAAAGGTGTATTGCGTTATTACGTGTTTGATTTACTTTTTTTAAATGGTTATGATACGCATACTCTCCCTTTAACAGAACGTAAAAGTCTTCTTCCAGAAGTGATTGAAGGACTTGAACATGTTCTTTATTGCGATCATATAGAAACTCTGGGGAAATCGTTTTACAACAAGGCTGTTGAAAAAGGAATGGAAGGTGTGATCGCCAAAAAAGCCAAATCCGTGTACGTGCCTGGCTACAGAAGTGAGGATTGGCTAAAAATTAAAGCTACAAATTCTATAGAATCTATTATTTGTGGTTATACAGATTCAGAAGGTGCAATTTTTGGGTCTTTGATTTTAGGAGTACATCGGCAAGGACAGTTAACCTATATTGGCAATTGCGGTACAGGATTCTCAGCTACCGAACAACGAGAATTATTGTCACTTTTTAAAACAGTAGAAAAATGTCCTTTTAAACAAAGCCCTAACCTTAAGGGTCGTAACCCCAATTGGATTAGACCTGAATTTATATGCGAAGTAAAATTTTCTGAATGGACTAAAAATGGTTTGTTGCGCCATCCTTCATATAAAGGACTTAGAGAAGATAAAACTTTATCTGAAATTAAAATTCCAAAACAAAAAAAAGTATCCTCTGCAAAAGTTTCAAGCTCATTAGGGACAGCACTTAATGTAAACGGATTTCAAGTTCCGATTACCCATCCAGAAAAAATATATTGGCCAGACAGCGGCTTAAGAAAATATGATCTCATAGATTATTACATTAAAATTTCAGATACTATTTTACCTTATCTCATAGATAGGCCTCACAGCCTTCATAGACATCCCAATGGTATTGCTTCTAAAGGCTTTTTTCAAAAAGACCATGAAAATGTGCCACAATGGGCAAAAACGGTTTCTATCTATTCTAAATCTTCCAAAAAAGATATAAATTATCTGGTATGTAATAATGAAGCCGCTTTATTGTACATGGCCAATTTGGGCTGCATAGAGATGAATCCTTGGAATTCACGTACCCAATATTTAAATCGTCCTGATTATACCGTAATTGATTTAGATCCTTCAGAAAAGAACACTTTTGGCCATGTCATTGAAACTGCCCAAGCCACTAAAGAAGTGTTGGATGATGCTAATATAACAGGTTATTGTAAAACTTCAGGTTCTAGTGGACTGCATATTTACATACCTCTTAATGCTAAATACAGCTACCATGAAGCTAGGGATTTTACTAAATTACTGTGCTATTACATTGAGGAAAAGTTACCTAAACTTACCAGTACTAAAAGAGCTATTAAGGACAGAAAAGGAAAGGTTTATTTAGATTATTTACAAAACCGAAGAGGCCAAACATTGGCATCTGCGTACTGCGTAAGACCCAAAAGCTTAGCACCTGTTTCTTGCCCTATAAGCTGGGACGAATTAAACTCAAATCTAAAAATAACCGATTTTAACATCCACACAGTACCCAACCGCATTAAAAAAAGAGGAGATATATTTAAGTCCATAATGCAAGAGACGATTGACATGGAAAAAGCATTATTTAATTTAGAAAATTTAAGATAATTATGAAAAAACCAGACAAATTTCCCAAACAGAATCAACCACAACCAGGAAAACAAAACCAAATGCAACCTGAACCAGAGGTAATTCGTGAAAATTATAGAGGAAGTAACAAACTTAAAAATAAAATTGCCCTTATTACTGGTGGAGACAGTGGTATTGGCCGTAGTGTAGCTGTACATTTTGCTCGTGAAGGTGCAGATATAGCTATAGTTTATTTATCTGAAGATGAAGATGCAAATAAAACTAAAAAAATGATAGTGAAAGAAGGTCAACAATGCTTGCTTATTAAAGGAGATTTAAAAGAAGAGGATTTTTGTAAAGAGGCAATAGATAAGTGTAAAGACCAATTTGGTGGTTTAAATGTGTTGGTAAACAATGCGGCTATGCAATTCCCTAAGGATTCATTAAAAGAAATAGACGGTAATCAACTCCGCAAAACATTTGAGACCAATATTTATCCGTACTTTTTTATTACCAAAGCTGCGTTGGAATATCTAAATGATGGAGATTCCATTATAAATACAAGCTCCGTAACAGCATATCGCGGAAGTGAACATCTGTTAGATTACTCCAGTACAAAAGGAGCGATTGTAAGTTTTACCCGTTCTTTATCTCAAACTTTAGCTAAAAAAAATATTCGTGTAAATGGTGTGGCTCCAGGACCTATTTGGACACCTTTAATTCCTGCAACTTTTGATGATGTTTCAGATTTTGGTCAAGATACACCTTTGGGAAGGGCAGGACAACCCAGTGAACTGGGTCCTGCATATGTTTTTTTAGCGTGTGAAGATAGTAGTTATATAACCGGACAATTTATTCATATAAATGGTGGAGAAATGATAAGCGGATAACTCAATTTAATATCATGAAAATTAAAGTCTTACTTATATTGGTAGTAGTGATTTCTGTGGTCTCATGTAACTTTCCAAAAGATCCCAATTCAACCTTTCAAAAAATCAAGAAAAAGGGGCTGTTAATAGGTGTTGTAAATAATCCTCCATACAGTATAGTAAAGGATAGTTCTTTCACTGGCAAAGAAGTAGGCATACTAAAAGAATTTTGTAATAGCGAAGATCTAAGCTATAGGTTTATTACTGCAAGCGAAACGGATCTAGTAAAAAACTTAAAAAATTTTAAAATAGATATAGTTATTGGTGGTTTCGAAAAAAATTCTGTCTGGAAAAAAGATGTTGGTATGACTAAACCTTATGATAAGGTACATGTTTTACTCATTCCAAAGGGAGAGAATCGTTTTTTATATCAATTAGAAAAGTATCTCACAACTAGTAAATAAATGACAAAGGTTAATAATAATTATGAATTACCAGACCATTTAAAGCTTGTTTTAAGTAAAGCTAAGAAATTAGAATGGATCAGTCTTTTGTATCTTATCTCTGTGGTAGTTCTTATGTATTTAACGATGGGCTCATCTCAAGCTATGAAAACAGCTTGGTTGGAAGATGCACTTAGCTTATCGCCCAGTATTTCTTTTCTTATTGCTTCGCGGATCTATTCAAAAGGGCCAAATAAAGATTTTCCATATGGTTATCATAGAGTTTTTAGTATTGCTTTTTTAACGGGATCAGTTGCCTTATTCGCTATGGGTGCTTTTTTGTGTATCGATTCTGCCATAGCTTTGATAATGAAGGATCGCCCAACTATAGGAACCATTTCTATTTCTGATACACAAATTTGGATGGGATGGATAATGATTGTTGTATTGGTTTATAGTGCCATACCAGCAATGTTGTTAGGTTTTAAAAAAATGCCGTTAGCAAAACGGCTGCATAATAAAATTTTATATACTGATGCAAAAACTCAAAAAGCAGATTATATGACTGCTTTAGCGGCTATTGTTGGAGTTCTGGGCGTTGGTGCCGGAATATGGTGGGCTGATTCTGCAACCGCATTATTTATTTCTCTCTCGGTAATAAAAGATGGCTATAAAAACCTTTCCGAAGCGATTAAGGATTTAATGGATAGACATCCAGTACATGTAGCAGACAAAACTAAAGATGACCTACTGGATAAAATTACCAATGAGGTTAAACAGTGGGTTTGGGTGGAAGATGCAGTAGTTCGTTTTCGGGAACATGGACAAGTATACTTTGGGGAAATTTATGTGGTGGTTATTGATGACGACATTTCTAGCTCAGAAATTGAACAAGCCCTTGAAAAAATAAAAGATTTCCACTGGAAAATCCATGATGTCACCATAATGCCAGTACGCTCTTTACTACCTTACGACTATACAAAATAGTTTAAAAAACTTTAGGAAATCCCTTAGTTTATCGTTGCATCTATGTGATAAAAATTATCCTTAATTTGAATTAATATTTTTCTAAATATCAAATCATTCACTAAAAATTTATAAAGTGACAGTTCCATCACTATTTATAAAATAGTAGTATTTTTTAGGACAAAATTTTTGATTTTTCAGGTTCATGAATTTAAGTAATATGCTCTAAATTAGATGTATGTATAACTTTAAAATATAAAATTATGGACACTTCACAAA
>CAJXVG010000189.1 GCA_913061495.1 uncultured Winogradskyella sp. | reverse complement strand
AGACAAACTAACTCAAAATCTGAAAAAAATAAAAACCTGAATTAAAAACAAAAAAGCACAGTTGGCAACAACGTGTATAAAAAATTGCGTAGTTTAGTGCTCAACCTAAGTCAGTTGCAGTTTTGTTACGTCTGATTTTCCTGCGGAAAATCCTCGCACACAAAACCGCAACTTTCCATACACAAAACCGTTGTAAGCAATTGCTCAGCTTCACCTTAAGACTTTTAATTCGAATGTTTTTGCGCTAAGTAAAGGACTGCTAGAGTCTAGTAAATCTAATTGGATGATAATGGATCATACGCTGGACAAGTTTTCGGCGGGAAAAGCCGTGAAAATGTATTTTCAAACGAGCGTTGTCGTTATAAAACTTGATAGCTAAGGTATATGTTTAAAATTAGAAAGTCAAGTCCCAATGCGTTTTAATCATGTACCTTAAGTGATTTACCATACTCTTTTTGAGCAGTTTAATAACAAATGCGCCTAAATTAAACGATCCATACCCCAATGTATAGCTCATGGAATTTATAAAAACAATCGAATTTCTTAAATCGGACTGAAGCCAAGCAACTGACATTTATACCATTTCATTTTTTCCTGTAATTTAATGAAATGAGCCTTTTAAACCACTTAAAAAAGCAGAGCGCAGATACCTCGTGGTTTAAAATATAAAGCTCACAACACTGTATATAAACAATAAGGGATGCTGTGCCTAACCTAAAGACATTAATAGTAGCACAGCCGCCAATTTAGAAGAAAATATTTAGAGCATTTTAAACATTTTTGCTAAATTGGCTTATACAAAAATCTTACAGTAGTTGATTTTTTAATCCCTTACTGTTTATATACTTTACGTTGTGCATAATGCGAAAATCGTGCTAAAATTTAACATTTGAACAAAAAAAGCCAACCCACAAACAGCACATTTGTTTTTTTTTCAACACATAAGCCAACTCTGAAAAAACAAAAGAGCAGTTTATTTGCCAACGCTCAAATTGATGCTAATATTAAACTGAAAAAAAAATGAGTTGTTCATAACAAAAAAACAATATATTCGTTAAATAGGTATTGTCTAGTTGTTGACAATCTCATTTATCAATAATAAATAATAATAAAATGAAAAAAGTTATTGCGGCATTAATTGTAATGATTGTAAGTATAAATACAATAATTGCTCAAGAATGGCAAACAGATATTAACGTTGCAAAAGAAATTGCATCAAAAGAAAGTAAACCCATAATATTAGTATTTCAAGGTTCAGATTGGTGTGCACCTTGTATTAAACTTGACAGAGAAATTTGGAGCACAGAAACTTTTAAAAAGTATGCAAAAGATAATTATGTTATGCTAAAGGCAGATTTTCCTAGAAGAAAGAAAAACATATTGTCAGAAAAACAAACAAAAGCGAATGCATTACTTGCAGAAAAATACAATAAACAAGGTTTTTTTCCTTTTGTTGTAGTACTTGACTCTAATGGCCAAGTGTTAGGAGAAAGTAGTTATAAAAAGACTACACCAGAAAATTATATTAAAGAATTAAACGCTTTTACAAAGTAATTTGAAACATATAATCACTTTATTATTTTTATTCTCAATAATGGGTTGTACAGCACAACAACCATATAAGAGAACACTCAAATTAATGGGTAGTCGATTTGACATTACTGTTGTTGCAAACGATTCTATAAAAGCAAACATATATATCGATACTGCTGTTGCAGAAATATCAAGAATTGAAAATTTAATTTCATCTTGGGATAATACTTCTCAAACATCCGAAATTAATCGCAATGCAGGAATTAAACCTGTGAAAGTTGACAAAGAATTGTTTGATTTAATTGAAAGAGCAATAGGCATTTCAAAATTGACTGATGGTGCTTTTGACATTAGCTATGCTTCAATGGACAGAATTTGGAAGTTTGATGGCAGTATGGCCAAAATTCCTTCAAAAGAGGAAATAACAGCTTCAGTAGAAAAAGTTGGCTATCAAAACATAGTTTTAGATAAAATGAATAGTACAATCTTTCTTAAATTAGAAGGAATGAAAATAGGTTTTGGTGCTATTGGAAAAGGATATGCAGCTGATATGGCAAAAAATTTACTTATTTCAAAAGGTGTACCTTCTGGAATTATTAATGCTTCTGGAGATATGAATACTTGGGGAAAACAACCTAATGGTAATGAATGGAAAGTAGCCATCACAAATCCAATGGATAAAAATAAAGTCTTTGCATTATTACCAATTACAAATGGAGCTGTAGTTACTTCTGGAAATTATGAAAAATATGTAAATTTTAATGGCAAACGATACACACATATTATTGACCCAAGAACTGGATATCCTTCTACCGGAATTATAAGTGTAACCGTATTTGCACCAAAAGCAGAATTGGCAGATGCACTTGCAACTTCAGTATTTGTTATGGGAAAAGAAGCTGGTTTAGACCGCATTAATCAATTACCAAAAATAGAATGTATTATCATTGATGATAAAGGAAATATCACGAAATCAAAGAATATAGAAATAGATAAGTTATGATTAAAAAATTTATATGTGCTACATTAATTACTACTTGTCTTAGTAGTTGCGTTGTAGTTAAAGAATACGAAAAAGTAAATATAAATGACCCAGATATGGCATTGGCAGACAAGAAAGCTGACCGAAATGTTTCCACGATGCATTCATATCGTGAAGCTGCTGTAGGAGCAAATGGAGGGAAAACTGGAGGAGGCTGTGGCTGTAACTAATAAAACAAGAAAGTTGAAAAAATTTATTTTGATATTATGCGTATTTGCTTTTGTTAAATCTTATTCGCAAACAGAACAAGACTCGACAAAAGTTTATAAAAAACGTGTATTAGAAACTACAGAAGTAGATTTTCTAACAAGTTACTACTCGCAAGATGGAGATAATGCTGCGGTAAGTGGCGGAATAGGCACTGAAGAATTAACAGATGTTACAGGAACCTTTGTAGTTTCAATACCTTTAAATGATGATGATGTTCTAACCATTGACGCTGGAGTTTCTGCTTACACATCAGCATCTTCAAGTAACGTTGGACCTTTTGATGATGGGCCAGCAGACCCATTTCAAGCATCTTCTGGCGCATCAAGTAGCGACCTTTGGGCAAATTTAACAGGAAGTTATAGTCATAGTTCTGACGATAGAAATGATATTTGGTCTGCAAAAATATCTATTTCATCAGAATACGATTATTTTTCAGCTGGTGTTGGTGGTAGTTACACAAAATTATTTAATGAAAAGAATACAGAATTAAGTGTAAATGCAAATGTTTATATTGATACTTGGAACGCCATTTACCCAACCGAATTAAGACCATTCGGAGAAAATGGCAATGGTTTAAATGATAATTTGTTTACTCAAAATACAATTACAGGAAACACAAATTACAATCCTAGATTTAGTGAATTTAAAGATGAAGGTCGTAATTCTTATTCTTTAGGATTTGGCTTCTCTCAAATTCTTCATAAAAATGTGCAAGGTTCTTTAGCACTAGATTTTGTAAAACAAGATGGATTATTATCTACACCATTTCAAAGAGTTTATTTTAGCGATGTTGCAGATTCATTCATAGATAATTTTCAACTTGCAGATGCAGTTGAGCGTTTACCAGATTCAAGATTTAAAGTAGCTGTTGGTGGTCGTTTAAATTGGTATTTAAATGAAACATTTACAGTAAGAACATTCTATCGCTATTATTTTGATGATTGGGGAATATCTTCACATACTGCAAGTATTGAAGTGCCAATTAAAATTACTGATAAGTTTACTTTGTATCCATCTTACAGATTTTATAATCAAACAGCAGCCGATTATTTTAGACCTTATGAAAGTACTTTATCTACCGATGACTTTTATACTTCTGATTATGACCTTTCCGAATATTCTGCTAACCAAATTGGTTTTGGAGTGTCGTACACAGATATTTTCGCAAAGGCACATATTTGGAAACTAGGTCTAAAAAGTATTGACTTAAAATTTTATCAGTACGATAGAGATACATCTTTTAGTTCTAATATTGTTACAGCAGGATTTAAGTTTGTAATGGATTAATGGAAATTTGTTTGTTTCAAGCCAACACTAAAAAGCCATACACATTTGCAATTCGCATCATCCAACACTACACCAAAAATTGCAAAAGAGTATGTCTCGCCAACGCACACATTAGAACTAAATAACAAACATCGGAAAACCAAGCTGAATTTGAAAAGCACTATGCACAACAACGTATATGGCTCATAGCTAATTAGTTGCTTAATTCAAAGTTAAGGCATATTTGAAAAGTCGCCAAATTTTTAAATTTGACGATTTCCAATAAATAAGATAAATAGTAAAATTTAAAAATCTGGCTTGTGCTCAATCCGAAAATAATTTCATAATTTGCACGCTACGAGCCATATACAAAACCGTTGTGGGTAATTTGAGAAAACCGAAATGAACGAATCAAAAAGACTGAATTTCTTAAAATCTTATCTCAAGCTATATGGAGTTGAGAGAATTAAATTGACAAACGAAACGGTTGACTCAATAAGCGGAATTGCAATCTATGACGAAAATGACCCAGAAGAACGACAGGAATTTATTTGGCATAAATCTGAAATGGAAATTCCCTCACCTGAATTGAATATTCTGATTGAAAAAATTGTGGCGGAAAAATGGCATAACGGAGACAAAATTTCGGAACATATTGAGGAGTTAGAATTTGAAGAGTTTGACAACTCGACCAAAGAAAAAATATTGACTGAATTATTTGATGTCCGAATTAGAATGGTTGATGACGGAGAGGAAACGGACTCTTATTGGGTTCATTACTGATTGAAAAGTTGGATATGAAAAATTAAAAACTACCCACAACAATGTATAACCGCAATTACGGCGGATTCGACTACGTCCGAATCCACTCGGAATTGCGAGCGTCAGTACTAAAGCGAAAATTAACGCATATAAACCCGTAACTGACGGTTATACGAGACCGTTAGCTGCAATGCAAACGCAAACTTTTGCCCAGTTTTTTTTCGGAGATTTTTTTTAGACTTTTAAGCTAGATAATCCGAAAAATTGGACTTTTAAAAACAAAACTTGACGTTGGATCTGTTTCACGTCTGCCCTATTTTGTTCCTTGGCAATTTGTCTCGCCAATCAGCCCAACAACGTCGGACTGAAAAACAGTACGGATTTCCGTTGGGTTAATAAAAACACTGCAGCTAACAACACCTATAATTCATTGCTCTGGAATTTTCCGTTGGAAAATTCCTCCCCTTTTTGCTATCTTAGTGCCTTAACCCGAAAAACAGTCAACTGTTTTTCGCAACGAAATCATAGCTAAACCGTTAGCTGCAATGCAAATGCTAACTTTTGCCGAGCTTATTTTTCGGAGATTTTTTTTAGACTTTTAAGGCCTGATAAATTCGCAACACTGGACTTTTAAAAACAAAACTTGACGTCGGATCTGTTTCACGTCTGCCCTATTTTGTTCCGTTGCAATTTGCTTCGCCAATCAGCCCAACAACGTCGGACTGAAAAACAGTACGGATTCCGTTGGTCAATAAAAACACTGCAGCTAACAACACCTATAATTCATTGCTCTGGAACTGTCTCTTATACACATCTGACGCTGCCGACGACTCCTTACGTGTAGAT
>CAJXVG010000188.1 GCA_913061495.1 uncultured Winogradskyella sp. | reverse complement strand
TACGAGATCAGCCTCGGTCTCGTGGGCTCGGAGATGTGTATAAGAGACAGAATAGAAACAGTAGGTAGCTTACCAGAAGTTGGTGAAAAAGCGCCTGGTTTTAAATTAACCACCACAGACCTTAAAGATAAAACACAAATAGATTTTAAGGACAATAGATTGATTTTAAACATATTTCCAAGTATTGATACTGGTGTTTGCGCACAATCCGTAAGAACATTCAACGAAAAGGCGAGTCAATTAGACAACACCAAAATTTTGTGCATATCAAAAGATCTACCATTTGCTTTAAAACGCTTTTGTGCTGCTGAAGGCTTAGATAATGTAATTAGCCTTTCGGATTATAAAACAGGTAACTTTGGTCACGATTACGGTGTTACCATTAAAACTGGTGATTTTGAAACTTTATTATCACGTTGTGTGGTCGTTGTAGACAAAGATGGAAAAATTTTGCATACCGAACAAGTAAGTGATATTGGCAACGAACCTGACTATGAAACAGCTTTAAAAAGTCTTTCTTAGTTCTAGAATGCAGAAAAAAGAACCATTCTTAATTAATAGACTTAAAAGCGTTGGCTATGCATTTAAGGGCATGCTTATTCTCGTTAAGACAGAAGCTAGTATAAAAATCCAGCTCTTTATTGCTATTGCAGTCACTATTGCTGGATTTTATTTCGAAATATCAAAAACCGAATGGCTCATACAGATTACAATGATTGGTATGGTAATGAGCATAGAAGGTGTTAACACAGCTATAGAATACATTGCAGACTTTGTACACCCTGAACACCACCATAAAATTGGGCTGATTAAAGACATTGCTGCTGGCGCTGTTTTTATTGCATCAATCTTTGCAGTAATTATTGCTTCGATGATTTACTTTCCTAAATTTCTTTAAATACCAAATCGACTAGGATTAACGTTACTTATTTGTATTTTTGATTCTTGAATAATTTCTATTCAACAAACAATATATAATTAACCATTTCCGATTTACACGGAAGTATGTATGGCAAAAAAGGCAACCAAAAAGAAAACTAAGACTGCAGCTAAAACTAAACGGAAAATAAAAAAACCGTCATTTAAGCTATCTAATCAACAAAAACTCATATTTGGTAGTCTGTTGATAATTCTTGGCATCCTACTTTTCATCTCATTCCTCTCTTTTATTTTTACAGGAAAAGAAGACCAAAGCATTCTTTCTGAATTTCCTTCACGTGAGGTTGAAGCACAAAATTGGGCTAAACTCTTGGGTGCTAAAGTCAGTGATCTCTTTATAGTTAAAGGCTTTGGTATTCCGTCCTTTATATTTTCTGGCTTGCTATTTCTTTCTGGTGTTTATGTAACTCTAAACCTCAAAATGTCCAAACTTCGCAAACATTGGGTTTGGGGCACATTAATAATTATATGGCTTTCTATTCTATTCGGTTTTTTCACTCACAAATATGATATTCTTGGAGGTACCATCGGTTATGAAATGAACCATTTTTTTCAAGATTATATAGGTAAAATAGGCACTGCCCTGCTTCTACTCTTTGGGCTGATTACCTATTTAGCCATAAGGTTTAAACTTACAGGAGATACGTTTGTTCACTTCTTTAAACGTGCAAAACGCAATATAAAAGAGGATTTTGATGCTGAAGGTGCCAACCAAGAAAAGCATGTTCCTTTAGACAATAGTTTAACTGAGGAAGCTGAAGCTATAAAATCTTCTTATGAAGTGCCTCTAGAAAATAAAGAACAACTAATAACAAAAAAATCTGAGCCAAAATCCCAAGCGGAAAACCTCAAAATGGAAGTCACCGAAAAACCTAAAGAGGAAACGGTTGACTCACCAGAGCTAGAAATTGAGGTTGAAGAAACAAAAGAAGAACAATCAGAAACTGATAATCTTGCAGATAAATTAGTTGAAGATTTCGGGCAGTTTGATCCTACATTAGAATTAGGTAAATTCCAATTCCCAACCTTAGATTTATTAAAAAAATACGATAACGAAGGTATTTCAATAGATCAAGATGAACTTGAAGAAAACAAAAACAGAATTGTTGAAACGCTCAATAACTACAAAATTGGTATTACAAGTATAAAGGCAACCATTGGCCCAACAGTCACTTTGTATGAAATTGTTCCAGAAGCTGGCATCCGAATTTCAAAAATTAAAAACTTAGAAGATGATATTGCACTATCGCTTTCTGCTCTTGGGATAAGAATTATTGCACCAATTCCGGGAAAAGGTACAATTGGTATAGAAGTGCCTAATAAAAACTCTACTATCGTATCAATGCGTTCGGTTATTGCTTCACAGAAATTCCAAAAATCCGAAATGCAATTGCCAATCGCTTTTGGTAAAACAATTAGTAATGAAACGTTTGTTGTAGATCTTGCCAAAATGCCACACATGCTTATGGCTGGTGCAACTGGGCAAGGTAAATCGGTTGGTTTAAATGCTGTATTAACCTCGCTCCTATACAAAAAGCATCCTGCGGAAGTTAAATTTGTTTTAGTTGACCCGAAGAAAGTTGAATTAACACTATTCAACAAAATAGAGCGTCATTATTTAGCAAAACTTCCAGATAGCGAAGAAGCCATAATAACAGACAATACTAAGGTTATTAACACCTTGAATTCATTATGTATTGAAATGGATAACCGTTACGAAATGCTAAAAAATGCATTTTGTAGAAATATTGCTGAATACAATAAAAAGTTTAAAGCCAGAAAGTTAAACCCTAATGATGGTCACGCATTTTTACCATATATCGTTTTGGTAGTAGATGAATTCGCAGATTTAATTATGACGGCTGGTAAAGAGGTAGAAACACCAATTGCAAGGTTGGCACAATTGGCTCGTGCTATTGGTATCCATTTAATTATTGCGACGCAACGTCCTTCGGTTAATGTTATTACAGGTATTATAAAAGCCAATTTCCCAGCACGTATAGCATTTAGGGTGACCAGTAAAATTGATTCGCGTACCATTTTAGATGGTTCTGGAGCAGATCAACTTATAGGTCGTGGTGATATGCTTTACACACAAGGAAATGATTTAATACGAATACAATGTGCTTTTGTTGATACACCAGAAGTTGAAAAAATAACAGAATTTATTGGTTCACAAAAAGCATTCCCAGACGCTCATATTTTACCAGAATACGTTGGCGAAGAAGGTGGCACAAATCTTGATGTAAATATTGCGGACAGAGACAAACTCTTTAGGGAAGCTGCTGAAATCATAGTAACGTCCCAACAAGGTTCTGCTTCATTGTTGCAGCGTAAATTGAAATTAGGTTATAATAGAGCTGGCAGAATTATAGATCAACTCGAAGCTGCAGGAATTGTTGGGAATTTTGAAGGTAGTAAAGCCAGACAAGTTTTAGTACCAGATTTAGCTTCTCTCGATCAATTATTAGAAAACGAAAATAACAATTAGAATATAATAGTAAAGATGAAAAAGATATTTTTAATAGCAGTTATAGCATTAAGCTTTACAGGTTTTGCACAAAATGATAGCAAGGCTGAAGCTCTCCTTACTGAAGTTAGCAATAAAATAAAAGCTTATAAAAACATAAGTTTAGACTTTAAATATGAATTGAACAATGTTAACGAAAACATTAGCCAAGAAACTCGTGGTGATGTTGTTATTGAAGGAGAAAAATACAAATTAAATATTTTAGGAGTTACTCGTATATTTGATGGTAAAACCCTTTACACTATAAGCCCAGAAGATGAAGAGGTTACAATTTCTTCAAACAACACAGAGGATGAAAGTACAATTACACCAAGTAAAATGCTCTCTTTTTATGAAGATGGTTATACTTATAAAATGGATATTGTTCAAAATGTAAAGGGAAGAAAAATTCAATATGTAAAACTGAACCCAATCGATACTAATTCAGAAATTAAACACGTACTTTTAGGAATCGATGCCACTACAAAACACATTTACAATTTAATTGAAGTTGGAAAAAACGGTACAAAAACAACCTTAACTGTTAATTCTTTTAAAACCGACGAACCGATTTCAAAAACCTTATTTACATTTGACGAAAGTAAATACAACGATTACTACATTAACAAAATTGATTAGTACTTGTTTATAAAAAAGAATATTACGGTTCTCACTTTCAGTATTAACAGTTCAAATGAACATCAAAATATGCATACGTGAAAATATTAGATAGGTACATCCTTGTAACCTACTTAAAGACATTTTTGAGCGTGTTTATTATTTTCATGTTCATTTTTGTTTTGCAAGGTTTTTGGCTTTATATCTCTGAGCTAGCAGGTAAAGATCTAGATATTTCAGTTACAATAAAGTTTATTCTTTTTTACATGCCAAAGCTTATCCCATTGGTTGTTCCTTTAACCGTTCTGTTATCTTCTATTATGGTTTTTGGAAACTTTGCGGAGAATTACGAATTTGCAGCTATGAAATCTACAGGTATTTCATTGCAGCGTGCTATGAGAAGCCTTAGTGTTTTCATTGTAGGTTTGGCCATTGCAACCTTTTTCTTTGCTAATAATGTTATTCCTTGGGGTGAATATGAGTTTTACAACTTACGAAAAAACATAGCCAAAGTAAAGCCTGCTCTTGCCATCGCTGAGGGTCAGTTTAACGAAATTGGCAATATTAACATTAAGGTTGACAAAAAAACTGGAGATAAAGGTCAGTTTTTAGAAGGTGTCGTTATCCACGAAAAAAGTACAACTAGGAGTGGAAATTACAAAGTTATTATTTCAGAAAAAGGAGAGCTTAAAACTAATACAGACTCTAATATCCTTCAGTTAGAGCTCATCAATGGTAATTACTACGAAGAAATTGTAAATAGGGATGTTAGAAAAAATATTAACAAACCACATGCCAAAAGTTATTTTGATAACTATACCATAAATGTAGATTTAGAACTTTTGAATACTGATGTTTCTGAAGACAAAAATCATAGTGGTAGATACAATATGTTAACAGTACAACAGCTCATATATACCATTGATAGCTTAAACACTAAAAAGAAAGAAGACTACACAGGCTTAGGAAAAACTTTATACAATAGAACTACATACACAGCTTTGAATTCTGCTATTGATACCACCAAAAAAGATAGTTTGTACACAGGCAAAATTTTAGACATTTTTGATACCGGTAAAAAAATACAGGTTTTAAATTTAGCTATAAATTCAGCCAATAGCACACGCCAAATTATAGATTCAAATAAAAGCAACTTTTTAACCAAACAAATATGGTTGAATAAACACACTATTTCTCTTCATGATAAGTTTGTATTGGCAATTGCCTGTATTGTTTTATTCTTTGTAGGCGCACCATTGGGAGCTCTTATAAGAAAAGGCGGTTTAGGTTTACCTATGGTCATTGCCATTGTTTTATTTTTGACGTATCACTTTCTAGGTATTTTTGCTAAAAACAGTGCAGAAACAGGAAGTTTTAGTCCAATTATAGGAGCATGGTTGTCCACTGGCGTTATGCTTCCTTTAAGTGTATATTTAACCACTAGAGCCACAAATGATAAAGGAGTTTTTCAATTTGATATTATATTAGTACCATTTAAGAAGCTATTTACATCCAAAAACAAACTTCAACTTTCAGAAAGTGATACTAAATCTTATAATTACCTGTCTCTTATACACATCTCCGAGCCCACGAGACCGAGGCTGATCTC
>CAJXVG010000187.1 GCA_913061495.1 uncultured Winogradskyella sp. | reverse complement strand
GTAAGGAGTCGTCGGCAGCGTCAGATGTGTATAAGAGACAGAGAGTTAATAATAGGTCTTAAAGCTGAAATTTTAAACAATCTCTACGCTGGCGTAAACGTGCAACTAAAATTACTTGTTTCTCAAAACGAACCCAATAACTTCGAAAATCTCTACATTCCTGGATTTAACAGAACTTACGATAGCGGAAATTTTGGAACAGGCTATGGTTTTAATCTGTCTTACTTAGTTCCAATTTTCAAAAAGGATAAAGTTGTGATTGAAGAAAATGAAGCAGAAGAGTAGTATTTTACATTAACCTTTAGTAGAAAAATGCCATAAACGCTCAAAATTCTCTTTAGGACTTCAGTATCATTTTTTATGATTACAATTACTCAATATCTAGAGTAAAATTCTGTACTCAAACACCATTCATTTTACTAATTTACTCCATAATTAGGTTGAGACTTAACAAGTTTGTTAAACTTTTTTTAATGAAAAGTTAAAAAAAATTTGTGCATTTTGAATTATATATTACATTTGACCGTAATTTATTTACACTTAATCGATAAAATAGATCCCAAATCTAAAAACAACCTACTATGAAAACAGCTTTACGCAGCTTCAAAAAGTCAACCATAACTTATGGCTTGCTTTTTTTTACATTGCTATCTCAAATTCATGCTCAAAACACTGTTTTGAGTTCTGGTGGAGATATCAATAACACCAATGGATCAATTAGCTTTTCAATTGGACAAACAATTCAAGAAACGCTTAACAATACTGACGGTTCTGTCATACAAGGTATTCAATTCTATTTTGATGATACCACACTTAAAGTCATAGATTTAGAGAACAACGTTAGTATTTCTACCTATCCTAATCCAACCACCTCAGTACTTAACGTGAAATTGCAAGATTCTAATGAGAATTTACTATCGTTCTCAATGTACGATCTTAATGGTAGATTGGTAAAAAGAGGTAAACTAAGTAATCAATTGTCTAAAATAAACATTCAAAACCTAGAGGCTGCGGCATATTTGCTCAAAATCTATAACCCTAAATCACAACTTATCAAAACTTTTAAGATTATTAAAAATTAACCTATTATGAAAAATTTTCTACTCTCACTATTTGTGGTCTGTCTATGTGCTACAGGCTTAACCGCTCAAACACCTGAAAAAATAAGTTATCAAGCTATTGTAAGAAACTCGAGTGATGCCATACTCGCCAATGCTAATATTGGCATGCAAATAAGCATTTTAGAAGGGTCTTCTAATGGTACTGCCGTTTATGTAGAAACGCAAACACCCACTACAAATGCTAATGGATTGGTATCTATTGAAATAGGTAACGGCACTATTGCAAGTGGTTCTTTTAATGCCATAGATTGGGCAAACAACAACTACTTTGTTAAAACCGAAATAGATCTTAATGGTGGAACTTCATATACCATCACAGGAACTAGCCAACTTATGAGTGTACCATATGCGCTTCATGCTAAAACCGCTGAGAATATATCAGGTGGCATTTCGGAGAATGACCCTGTATTTACGGCAAGTGAAGCCAATAACTTAACTGCTACTGATATAAGTAATTTAAACAATCTTTCTGGTACCAACACTGGTGACCAAGATATTTCTGGAATTGCTGTAAATGCGACTGCAATTACAGCTATTGAAGCAGAACAAGACTCACAAGATGCTGCTATAGCTTTAAATACTGCTAAAACAGGGATTACTTCTGAACAAGCAACAATTATCTCAAACACAAGCGGAACAAATACTGGTGACCAAGATATTTCTGGTATCGCTGTAAATGCGACTGCAATTACAGCTATTGAAGCAGAACAAGATTCACAAGATGCTGCCATTGCTTTAAACACTGCCAAAACAGGGATTACTTCTGAACAAGCAACAATTATCTCAAACACAAGTGGAACAAATACAGGCGACCAAGATATTTCTGGGATTGCTGTAAATGAGACTGCAATTACAGCTATTGAAGCAGAACAAGATTCACAAGATACTGCCATAGCTTTGAATACTGCCAAAGAAACTAATGCTACACATACAGGAGATGTTACTGGTGCTACAACGTTAACAATTGCAAATGATGCGGTTACTATTGATAAAATTGGTACAGCTGGCGTAACCGATGCCAACAAATCCCTAACTACTGATACCGGCGGAAACCCACAATGGACAGTAATTTCTAATAACAATGAATTTGGAGATATTAAAACTGGTATCCAAAATGCTGATCATAACGGTTGGATTCTTTTAGATGGCAGAAGCTTTAGTTCTTTGAGTGCCACACAACAAGCACAAGCAACAACACTTGGTTTGTCTGGTAACTTACCAAATGCAAGCAACGCTTATTTGAGTCAAAATGGAGCAACTTTGGGCAGTATTAGCGGAAGTAATACTAAGATTATAGCACAAAATAATTTGCCAAATATTTCACCATCAATAACAGTTTTTAATGCATCTGCTGGTACTCCAAGTGGAAGTGTAAGCGTCCAAAGTACTAGGTCTACTATGAATAATAGTGGTAATCATAATCACGCTTTAAATATGGTTGACAAGGATGATGGTAACTTCTCTAACTCATCAAATCAATATCCTACGGGAGATGCATCAAAACTTAATGGAAATGATCATTATGTGCAAACCGAAACAAGTGGTAATCATACTCACACAATGAATGCTCATGGACATACTGCTACGTTTAGTGGCAATGCTATGAGTTCTCATGGTCATTCAGCCACTTCCTCCAGTATTAATGGTGGTGTTACTCAGCAGGCCATAAATATTGCACCAAGAACGCTTAGTGTAAATACCTTTATTTATTTAGGAGAATAGAAAAAAATCCTTTAAAAAAAAGGCTTCAGAAATATCTGAAGCCTTTTTTAATACGTTTAAAATAAAATCTATTATTTTAAGTAATCCAAAACATTACCCTCTATTCTATTCTGAATATCACTAACATCTGCTTTCACAAAAGCTTCTCCTGTAATATTCTCATAGAGTTCAATGTAGCGCTCACTCACGCTTTTTATATATTCGTCACTCATAACAGGGACAGTTTGTCCTTTTAAACCTTGAAATCCGTTACTTATTAACCATTGACGAACAAACTCTTTTGAAAGTTGCTTTTGAGCTTCACCTCTATCTTGTCGTTCTTGATAACCATCTGCATAGAAATAACGTGAAGAATCTGGTGTATGGATTTCATCAATCAATACGATTTGCCCCTCTTTGGTTTTTCCAAATTCATATTTGGTGTCTACCAAAATTAAGCCGCGTTGTGTCGCGATTTCCGTTCCACGTTGAAATAATTTTTTAGTGTAATCTTCTAATATAGCATAGTCCTCTTCTGAAACTATACCGCGTTTTATGATGTCTTCTCGGGAAATATCTTCGTCATGGTCTCCCATTTCGGCTTTTGTTGCTGGTGTAATGATAGGTTGAGGAAACTTGTCATTTTCCTTCATCCCTTCTGGCATTTGTACTCCACAGAGCATACGTTTTCCGACTTTATACTCTCTTGCCGCATGACCAGACATATAACCACGTATTACCATTTCAACTTTAAAAGGTTCACATAAATGACCAACGGCAACATTTGGGTCTGGTGTTGCCACTAACCAGTTTGGCACCAAATCTTCCGTTGCTTTCATCATTTTTGTGGCAATTTGGTTTAGTATTTGGCCTTTAAAGGGTATTCCTTTTGGCATGACTACGTCGAAAGCGCTTAAGCGGTCTGTGGCAATCATTACCAATTGCTCATTATTAATATTATAAACTTCTCTTACCTTTCCTTTATAAACGTTTTTTTGGTTTGGGAAGTTGAAATTGGTATCTGTAATGGTGTTACTCATTTTAATTATTTTAACGCTTAAATATTAGCTTTTGATTTTATTTGTGAAATACCTTAGAGTTAAGCCCTAGCCCAGATTATTTCATTCGCTTCTATTTTCATTGGTATTCAATGATTGCTTCGCAGTTGAAGCGGTATCCTTTTTTGCTATTAGCAAAAGAGATATAGCGGAATGCTGAATATAGCTTCTGAAAAAAATTAATCCCTGTTCTCAATACTTTTATAAGCATCAATAACTTTTTTAACTAATTTGTGTCGTATTACATCTTTATCATCGAGGTAAATCATGCCTATACCTTCTACGTTTTGTAAAACTAGTAAGGCTTCTTTTAGCCCAGAAATTGTACGACGTGGCAAATCTACCTGACCAGGATCTCCGGTTAAAAGAAACTTGGCGTTTTTACCCATACGTGTTAAAAACATTTTCATTTGGGCGTGTGTGGTATTTTGTCCTTCATCCAAAATAACAAAGGCATTATCTAATGTGCGGCCTCGCATAAATGCCAGTGGAGCAATTTGAATAATTCCTTTCTCAATGTAATTATCTAGCTTTTCTGCAGGAATCATATCTCGAAGAGCGTCATACAAAGGTTGCATGTAAGGATCTAATTTTTCTTTTAAATCTCCGGGCAAAAAACCTAGATTTTCACCAGCTTCTACCGCAGGACGTGTAAGTATAATCCGTTTAACTTCTTTGTTTTTTAAGGCTTGCACTGCCAGTGCAACACCTGTGTAGGTTTTACCCGTACCAGCAGGACCTATTGCAAAAACCATATCGTTTTTTCGCATACTTTCTACCAGTTTACGCTGGTTTACGGTTTGTGCTTTTATCAGTTTACCACCAACACCATGTACTATAACTTCGCCGCTTTTTGCAGATGTGTTATAATCTTCGCTGCTGTTACTGGTTAATACACGCTCAATAACATTTTCATCGAGCTTGTTGTATTTGCCAAAATGCTTCATCAGCATTGTCATTCTGGTATCAAATTCCTCAAGCAAATCTTCGTCCCCATAAGCTTTAATCTTATTACCTCTGGCAACAATTTTTAGCTTTGGGAAATACTTCTTTAAAAGTTCAATATTAGCGTTTTGGGCACCGAAGAATTCTTTAGGTGTTATTTCTTCGAGTTCTAGGATAAGTTCGTTCAAAAGCGTGCTTTATTTAGTGTGTTAATCTGTTTACTTTTATTAGTTTTGTGTTAAGTCAAAGTTTAAAATTTGGGCTTACCAAATCTAACAATTTTACAACCATAATTCTAAAAAAAATATCAACAATCCATCCATGGCAATAATCACTTTAACGACTGATTTTGGAGAAAAAGACCACTTTGCTGGTGCTATTAAAGGAGCTATTTATAGCGAACTTGAGGATATTAGAATTGTTGATGTATCACATTCCGTTTCACCGTTTAATATTTCTGAAGCGGCTTATATTATCTTAAATGCGTATAGTAGTTTTCCTAAAGGAACGATTCATATTATTGGTATTGACTCTGAGTTAAGTCCTGAAAACAAGCACATTGCAGTAAAACTAGATGATCATTACTTTATATGTGCCAATAACGGAATTATGAGTATGATTTGTTCTGAAATTGCTCCGGAAAAAATTGTTGAAATAAATATTCATGATAAAATTGAAACCAGTTTTCCTGTTTTAGACGTTTTTGTGAAGGTGGCTTGCCACATTGCTCGTGGAGGTACACTTGAAGTGATAGGAAAAGTTATTAACACTATTAAACCTATTAAAAATTTAATACCGTTTGTTAATGATGAAAAAACACAGATTATAGGTAGTGTTATTTCTGTCTCTTATACACATCTGACGCTGC
>CAJXVG010000186.1 GCA_913061495.1 uncultured Winogradskyella sp. | reverse complement strand
GATCTACACGTAAGGAGTCGTCGGCAGCGTCAGATGTGTATAAGAGACAGTACTTGGGCACTGTATTATGATCAAATTTTGAGCTCTCCATTAATAGGAAATGGATTTGACACTTTTTCTGGAAGAGGGCGTATAAAAGTTGGTGTACACAATACATACTTAAGAATAATAGGAGAAGCTGGCATTATACCTTTCTTCCTTTTCATTGCTTACATAGGATACTTAATTATAATGAGTCTTAAATATTTTAAAAAAGCCCCTAATTTAATCATGCAAATTATTGGCTTATCATTATTTTTATTGGCGAATCACAACTTTTTTACTTTTTATTATGTCTCCTTTGCTGCGATGTGGATTCAATATCAAATTTATAAGTTTAAAAATGAACCTATTGTGAAAGATACATTGTTACAACAATGATATTTTGTAAGTAAAGTCTATATTAATAAATCAAGAAGCCTTATCTAAAGCTTAAAATAAAATCATAGTTTATTACCTATGCCTCTTTTTTAACTATATATCTAACAAAATTACTTTTAATTAATAACTAACTTTTTTGTTGCTTCCTTTTCTTCACCTATAAGTTTTAATATATATATACCATCTTGTAATTGAGATACATTCAGTCTGTGTGAAATTGAAGAGTCTTCATTTTCATTTAGTACTTCTTTTTTTATAATACGTTTTCCTGTAATATCATAAACTTCGATTTTGCTAGTATCAAATACACCTGAGATTTCAACATTTACATAATTTGATGCTGGGTTTGGATAAATTTGCATACCAAAACCTAAAGGTTCTTCTCCAGGTATCACAGCCTCTTCGTCACAATTTAGATCTACTTCTACTGTTACAGCAGCTTCATCAAAATCTAATGCATTAAACACTGTTACAAAATAATCTGTGGTAACGGTTGGTGCTACTTCTATGGTTTGGGTGGTTTCTCCTGTACTCCACAAATATTCATTACCTCCATTTGCGGTTAAGGTTGCTGTTTCATCTATACATATAGACACATTTGGCCCTGCATTTGCTATAGTGGGCTGAAAAACATTTACGGTTATAGCCTTTTCATCATAACAATCATTTATATACCCTTTGACTTCATATGTAGTCGTTTGAGAAGGACTTACGGCTACATTTGGTTGTGTAGCACTATTGCTCCATTCATAAGTATTTGCACCAGATGCAGAAAGAGTAATAAAATCCCCATCTAAGATATCTACATTATCTCCATTTGCAATAACGACGTTGGGGTTTGGGTCTACGTAAACGGTCACATCATCATCATCTGTAAGGTTTCCAGAGGTCACGGCTACAGTGTATTGCGTTGTTGATAACGGACTAACTGTTATACTTTGTGTAGTTTCTCCTGTATTCCACAAATAACTATCTCCTTGGTTAGCAGTAAGTAGAACTTCATAGTCGTCATTTTCACAGACGCGCTCATCTACTCCTGCATTAGCCTTATAAACGGATACTGTAACCTCAGCTTCTACAGCACAATTGCCATTAAATCCTATAACAGAATACGTTGTGGTCTCTGTAGGGCTAGCTTCAAAAGCTTCTACTGTTCCTCCGGTATTCCATATATAGGATGAGGCTCCACTAACAGTAATCATTGTACTTTCTCCTTCAGCAATTGTAATGTTATTGCTAATGGTTAATTCTGGCATTTCATTCACTGTAACTACAATACTAGCAGTATCTTCTTGACCATTGTCATTAGAGACAGTAACTGAATACGTTGTGGTTACACTTGGATTAACTTCAATCGTTGCTGTTGTTTCGCCAGTACTCCATAAGTAGTTTGTACCGCCTGTTGCAGTTAAAGACGTAACATCTCCTTCACAAATACTTTGGTCATTACCAGCGCTGGCTTGCAGCGCTTCATTAAAAACCGTTATTTGGGATGTGTCTGTAAACCCACCATCTGTGGAAGTAAACGTTATTATCGCTACACCTTGACCAACAGCTGTAACCAAACCATTCTCATCTACTGTTGCGACATCAGCGTTATTAGAAAAATATGTACCACTTTGGTTTGTTGTGTTTGCAGGAGTAAATGTTACATTTAATTGAAGTGTAGCTTCAACTGTTATTTCATCGGTACTAGGGGATAAAGTTACGCTTTCTGCACCTATAGACTCTGCGTTATCCACTTGGTTCATATACTCTTCTAACCATGTGTAACCACTTGGCGCAATATCATTATGATCTTCACCATCTGGTACATTGGCACTAAACCAAACTTCTGGGATATGGTCATTGGAAACATAGAAATTATCTGGTCTTACATTTGAAGATGTTTGTATAGGTAACACTAAATTGGTATCTCTTGCAGCATTACTATCGTTGATTATTCCATCAACGTATTCTTGGTCGTAAACATCCCTAGAGAATACGGCGTTACCATTGTTGTCTATATATTTACACGCACCTATCTCTGGTAAAATAGAATCCTTTAGTTGGGCATTTTGGTAAATAGTGAAAGCTCTTCCGTTTATATCATGTTGTGTATCTGTAAAATAGCTAGATGGTAACGATACAAAGTTTTCTTGAAATTGTGTCCACGCAATACTTTCATCCGCATCAAATCCCTCTGGTTTAGAATAATTACCACTAGGGTCATCTTCTAAAAAATTATTGGTTGTATATATTTGTGGATTTCCTGTATTACTTAAATAGCTAGTCCACTTTAATTGATTAGTTGTATTACTTCCAGCTTGATAATAATTTTCAAAATGATTTAATCTATATTCCCACCCATCCATTCTTATAGTCCTTGAAGACCAATTATGAACTATGTTATTAATAACATCTGCTTTGATGGAAGCACCACCTTTTAGAGGTACCCTGTGGCTTATGTTATAATAACCATTTCTAATAACCGTAAAATAGCCATTGGTGTTAGAGCTAGGAGGAGTACTCTCACCTGCTATAAACCCTAAAGTATTGTTTCCTAAAAGATTATTGCTAAATGTGCCATTTGAATAATCATTTACATCGGAATTTCTCTTGGTAGCTATAGAAACTGTGGATTTAGATGGACTATGGTGTGAAAAAGAGCAATGGTCTATTATATGGTTATCTGCCCTACCTAAGTTTATGGTTCCATCAGTGCCACTATTACTTTCTTGATGTCTAAACTTTATGTACCTCACAATGGTATTAAAACCACTTAAAGTAATATTATCTCCTGTTATGGTAATTCCTCCTTCTGGTGCTGTTTGCCCTGCTATATAAACAGAACCTGTGAACCCTCCTTCATCCCCTGGATTATTTGAAGCATATAATCTGCTTTGTAAATCTATTACACCACTTACATCAAAGACTATAATTCTATCTAATGCTTTATTGGCAACACCTTTTAAAGCCCATCTTAAAGTTCCTACATCTTCTCTGTCGCCATCAGCTAAACTTGTTACGTGTATAACAGTACCACCTCTTGAAGGATTCATGTAAGCTGCTGCGCCATAAGCATCTGGAAATGCTAATTGTTGGGCATAGTTATTTAAACAAAAAAGGTTTAAAGTAATTAATAAAAATAGTTTGAAGCTCTGCTTCGCAGTTAGTAGGTTAAGTAGGGATTTCACAATTAAATAATTTTTAGTTTAATACATTTTTTTTTAGGGCGTGTGCAAGTAAAAGATATTTTTTTTATTTGCAAGTTAAAACACAAAATTATTCGACAAAAAGAATTTATTTGTAAGTAATTATGTGCAAAATATATTCATATCGATTAATTGCAGATAAATACGACTATATACACCTTTTTGGATCACTAAATAATTAATTTAACAAGTTGGAATATTTTCTTACTGTTTAGGAGTTGAAATTTGGTCATTGTAGAATATTAAGTAGAGAAAGTATTTTGTATATATATATGTTTACTTTGGACGTTTAATCGTGTTTTTTATCAAGAGAATACAGAATTCTAATTTTCATTTTTTAATATTTGTACATCATTTAAATACATCTTTTACAATATGTCGATTAATTTTATATTAGTTGTATCATCTATATGAGCCTACAATATTCAAAAAATTATCTTTATAAACTATAGTATAGCTTTAAGATGAAAATAATTAGGCAATTGAATTGCACTTAAAAAAAGTTAAGATAAAATGTCTCGAGTCTCCAAGTCTTTAAAAAATGCAAAAATTGGTGTGTTTTTCTTTATCGCATCTATTTTTGTACAATTCTTTTCAAGAAAAATCTTTTTAGATAATCTTGGTGATGAATTTATCGGTCTCGAAACAACATTAAGAAGTGTTTTAGGATTTCTTAACCTAGCAGAATTAGGGATTGGAACAGCTATTGGTTTTACGCTTTACAAGCCAATTTTTGATAAAAACCATAATGAAATTAATAAAATTATAGCACTTCTTGGTGTGCTCTATAGAAAAATTGGATATGTAATATTTGGTGTTGGCTTTATTGTATCACTTTTTTTTCCACTAATTTTTGCTGACACTCCTTTTTCCTTGACATTAATATATTATGTGTTTTATGCTTTATTGACCTCTACTTTACTTAGCTATTTTGTTAACTATCACATTAGCTTACTTGGTGCAGATCAAAAAGGCTACATTGTTCAACAATACTTTCAGACGTTTAATATCATTAGAGTATTATTACAAGTTTCTGTAGCCCTTTATTTAAAAAACTTTTATTTATACATTACATTAGAGTTGGTTTTTAGCATACTATATAGTATCGTGGTACGATATAAAATAAAACAAGAATATCCTTGGCTAATCATTAATTCAGCCCAAAAAACAGAAATAATAAAAGAATATCCCGACATCATTAAAAAAATTAAGCAAGTCTTTTTTCATAAAATGAGCAATTTTGTTAAAAATGGTACAGACAATCTTCTTATTTATGGGTTGATTAACCTTCAAAGCGTAGCATTTTTTGGTAACTATCAGCTAATATTCACCAAGCTGGGAGGATTAGTAAAGATGGCGTTTGCCGGTACAGGATCTGCTGTTGGTAACTTAATTGCTGAAAATGATGAGAAAAATATTAAGAAAGTACTTTGGGAGTTGGTTGCTATACAATTTTTTATAGCTGGTTTTTTTAGTATGGTAATCTACCAGGTCATGGATTCATTTATACTACTATGGCTCGGAGAAAAATACATTTTATCCAATACCATTCTATTACTGATGATTGCCAATTTCTTTATAATACAGATCAGTTCCCCTATTGAGCGTTTCAAAAATGCTTACGGATTATACTCCGATACATGGGCTGCTGCAGCAGAGGCGATAATTAATTTAGGTATCTCTTTTGTATTTGGACAAATTTATGGTATCGCTGGTGTAATGTTAGGTACAATGATTAGCATGTTAATGATTGTTGTAATCTGGAAACCTTACTTTCTATATAAAAATGGTTTTCAAAAAAGTGTATGGTTGTATTGGAAAGGTTTATTTCCTATACTGTTAGTTTTTTGTGCCTCAGCTATTATGGTCAACTACATTAGTGGTTATTTTAGTTTAATTAAAGAAAATTTAAATCTTTATACTTGGATTATTTATGCCTTTAAGATCACTGTAGTTGTAACACTTATTTATGCTACATTACTATTTATATTTATTCCTGGATTTAAAGTTTTCTGCTATAGAGCAAAAGATTTAATCCCTGTCTCTTATACACATCTGACGCTGCCGACGACTCCTTACGTGTA
>CAJXVG010000185.1 GCA_913061495.1 uncultured Winogradskyella sp. | reverse complement strand
ACGAGATCAGCCTCGGTCTCGTGGGCTCGGAGATGTGTATAAGAGACAGCATTATACCAACCTCTCGTAATCCGATGGTCTGGTTTGCCTGTCACCATTAAGGTATCAGCATGCATGTAAACAGAATCTTGTTCTTGGACCGTTATCGCCAAAGCCCGTTTTGTAATAAACACTGAATCTTTTTCTCTAAAAACCTCTGCATAATGTCCTTTTACAATGCTCTTATTTATAGTGTCTGTAACTGTAATGTTATTTGTTGCAGAGGCAAAACTTCTATTTCTGTCAAAATAAATGCTATCTCCTTCAACACTCCGGTTGTCGTAATCAATTTTTGCATTCCGTTGAAAATAACCAGTATCGTTATTAGTGTCGTAAAAACCACGTTCTGTATAAACAGTGCTGGCTTCACCCACAATGGTTGAAGGACCAAACAAGTAGGCATGGCCATTTTCAGTGAAGAAATCGAGACGCTCGGTATTTAATGTGTATTCAGGATTTACGAGTACTACATCTTTTACAAATTGGTACTTTTTAGAGTTCATATAATAACGCCCAATCTGACTAGTAATCGTTCCCGAAGAATCTCTAACAACCTTTCCACCAGTACGGTAATGAGCTTGCTGTCTTGTTCTATCAAAGTGAAGCGTGTCTGTAGTTAAAGTAGATTGTGGCTCAGTCAATACCACGTCACCGCTTGCAAACGCTAACTGTGTTTTACCACTGTATTCTACATATTTAGCGACCATATTTATAGAGTCGCCTTGTTTCATACTTACATTACTGAAGGCTTCAAGAAAATCTTGATCTTCATAATAAATCGCTTTATCACAAAATACATCTGCACCTTTATGAATAAAATGCACTTGTTTAGACTTGTCTCGTACAAAAACCTTAGCACCTTCTTTAACGTTTGGATCTGTGGTAAAAGTTCCAGCGTATTTTACGGTAATACTTTGTTTTTCTTGCGCAAAACTGAATAAGCATAAGCATAAGCAGAAGACAAAAAGATGATTCTTTAGCATTTTAAAAAGCAATTTATGTATTGTAAAATAACATTTAAAGATTTGCTTTAGTATGGGTTAACAGTTTTTTTAACACGTGTAGTTAAACCGTTTTTCTCACAATAGTTTGTTTACGATCGGGTCCGACAGAGACAATAGTAATAGGAATATTAAGTTCTTTTTCTAAAAACTCCACATAAGCATTAAGATTATCTGGAAGTTCAGAAGCTTCTGTCATACCAGTTAAATCTGCAGCCCAACCTTTTACTTCGGTGTAAATTGGTGTTACGTTTTCTGCTTCAATATTATATGGTAAATGTTTAATTTCTTCACCTTTATATTTATAAGCAGTACATACTTTTAAGGTTTTAAAGCCAGAAAGTACATCACCTTTCATCATAATTAATTGTGTCACTCCGTTTACTTGGCAAGCGTAACGTAAAGCTACTAAATCTAGCCAACCACATCGTCTTGGCCTGCCAGTTGTTGCTCCAAATTCGTTACCAACTTTTGCCATGGTTTCTCCATCCTTATCAAATAATTCGGTTGGGAAAGGCCCAGAACCAACACGTGTTGTGTAAGCCTTAAATATTCCGAATACTTCACCAATTTGGTTAGGTGCAACTCCTAAACCTGTACAAGCTCCAGCCGCTGTGGTATTGGATGAGGTTACAAAAGGATATGTGCCAAAATCAATATCTAATAATGAACCTTGAGCACCTTCTGCTAAAATAGATTTACCTGAGGTTTGTGCTTGGTGTATAAATTCTTCTGAATCAATAAATTTTAAACTTTTAAGTATTTCAATTGCATTGAAAAAATCAGTCTCAAGTTCTTTTAAATCGTACTGAATATCTACATTGTAAAACGCAATCATTGCTTCATGTTTGTCTGCTAAAGCTCTGTATTTATCTTTCCAATCCGCTAATTCAATATCTCCAACACGGATGCCGTTTCTACCGGTTTTGTCCATGTATGTAGGGCCAATTCCTTTTAAGGTTGAACCTATTTTTGCTTTTCCTTTTGAAGCTTCACTTGCAGCATCCAATAAGCGATGCGTAGGTAAAATAATATGTGCTTTGCGCGAAATACACAAGGATTTTTTATAATCAACCTTTTGTTCGTCTAACTTGTCTAATTCTTTTTTGAAAATTACAGGATCTATAACCACTCCGTTACCAACAAGATTCACTGTATCATCATGAAAAATACCAGAAGGAATAGTGTGAAGCACATGCTTTTTTCCGTTAAAAACTAAAGTGTGTCCTGCATTTGGGCCACCTTGAAAGCGTGCAATAATATCGTATTTAGAGGTAAATACATCGACAATTTTTCCTTTGCCTTCATCTCCCCATTGTAATCCAAGTAGTAAATCTACTGCCATTTTAAAAAATTAGTTAGTCGTCTTTTTTACGGTTACCGTAAAAGTATAGTGAATGATTAGTTATTTGAATGTCAAAAACCTCTTCAATGGTTTTTTTGATTGATTGAATGCGTGGATCACAGAATTCTATTACCTCACCTGTATCGGTAAGAATAACATGGTCGTGCTGTTTATCAAAATACGACTTTTCATAATGCGCCTGATTTTGACCAAACTGATGTTTGCGTACCAACGCACACTCTAACAGCAACTCTATAGTATTGTAGAGTGTTGCACGACTAACACGATAGTTTTTATTCTTCATTTTGATATATAAAGATTCAATATCAAAATGCTCTTCGTTATCGTAAATTTCTTGAAGTATAGCGTAACGTTCAGGTGTTTTTCTATGACCTTTATCTTCAAGGAATTGCGTAAAAACTCTTTTTACGATTTCTTGGTTACTTTCTTCTGTGGTTGCATTCATAATTAAGGTGCAAATTTACACAATTTATTGGTATCACACTCGAGTTACTTTGTCGATTCCGTTAATTTTTTTCAGATTATCAATCACTTTTTTAAGCATGGTTTGATTCTTTACCTGTACCGTGATTTTTCCTGTAAATACTCCATCATCACTAGAAAAACTGATGCTTTTCATGTTAACATGCATGTTATCTGAAATAATACTGGTAATCTCATTGACCAATCCCAGATTATCAATCCCAGAAAGTGTGATTTGAGACGTGTAATCTTGTTGTGTGGAATCAATCCACTTCGCCTGCATAATCCTGTAAGCATAGTTAGATTGTAAGCTCAAGGCATTTGGGCAATTCTTTTTGTGAACTTTTATGCCGTCATTTATAGTTAAAAAACCAAATACTTTGTCTCCAGGAATTGGATTGCAACAGTTTGCTAGGGTATAATTGAGTTTTTCTTCCTCCTTACCAAAAACCAACATGTCATATTTAGAGGTAATTTCATCTTTATCTATGTCTTTTGGTGTTTCAGGCTTTCGGATTTTACCTTTAATATAGCTCATAAAGGCATTACTTCGAGATGAAGCAAAGGCTTTTAACTTTGTGTTATCAATAGTGCCAATACCAACTCGATAAAATAGATCTAATGAGGTGCTCAGCTTAAAATAATTGACCAACTCATTGACCGATTTTTCGTTTAAGGTAATTTTAAGCTGTTTTAATTTTCGTCTTAATATTTCCTTTCCTTCTTCGGCAATTTCTTTAGTGTCGGCATTTAAAGCAGATTTTATTTTGCTTCTGGCTCTGGCTGTTGTAGCGTAATCGAGCCAGTTGGTATTAGGTTTTGCATTTTCAGAAGTCATTATTTCTACACGATCTCCACTTTGTAACTCGTGACTCAATGGCACCAACTTACCATTTACTTTAGCTCCACGGGTTTTCATACCAACTTCCGTATGGATGCTAAATGCAAAGTCGAGTGGAGTAGCACCTTTTGGAAGGGACTTTAAATCTCCTTTAGGTGAAAACACAAAGATTTCTTTTGAATATAAATTGAGTTTGAATTGCTCAACAAAATCTACAGCATCAGCTTCATTATTTTCTAGAGCTTCTTGCAATCTATTGATCCATAGGTCTAAACTATCGTCCTTATCTTCTGTATTTTTATACTTGTAGTGTGCTGCATAGCCTTTTTCGGCAATCTCGTTCATTCGTTCACTTCTAATCTGAACTTCTACCCATCTGCTTTTTGGGCCAACAACGGTAATGTGAAGCGCTTCGTAACCTGTTGATTTAGGTGAAGAAATCCAATCTCTTAATCTAATTGGGTTTGGGGTAAAGTGATCTGTAACTACGGAGTATATTTTCCAAGCCAAGAATTTCTCGTTTTCTAAATCAGATTTATAAATAATTCTTACTGCGAATTTGTCATATACTTCATCAAAGGAAACTCCTTGCTTAACCATTTTTCTACGAATACTGAAAATGGATTTTGGTCGTCCTTTAATTTCGTAATTAAGGCCTTCCTTATTTAAAGAATCTTCAATAACCTTTGAAAACGATTTAATGTAAGCATCTTGTTCCTCCTTACTTTCTTGTAGTTTTTCTAAAATATCATTATAGACTTCAGGTTCGGTATATTTTAAGCCTAAATCTTCGAGTTCGGTTTTAATATTATAAAGTCCAATTCGGTGTGCGAGAGGTGCATAAATGTATAAGGTTTCTGAGGCAATTTTAACCTGCTTATCATCTCGCATTGAGTCCATTGTTTGCATGTTGTGCAAACGGTCAGCTATTTTTATAATGATAACGCGTACATCTTCATTGAGCGTTAAGAGCATTTTACGGAAGTTCTCTGCTTGAAGCGATACATCCATATCCTTCTTTAAGGATGAAATTTTTGTTAAGCCATCTACAATACGCGCTACAGTTTCACCAAAGAGACGTTCCATATCGGCAATAGTGTAATCTGGGTTGTCCTCAACAACATCATGCAATAAAGCCGAAGCAATACTAGTGGCATCCATGCCTATTTCTTGTGCTACTATTTTAGCAACAGCAATAGGGTGGAAAATATAAGCTTCCCCAGATTTACGTCTTTGTTCTTTGTGAGCATCAACAGCCACCTCAAATGCATGACGGATTAATTTCTTATCGTCTTTGCTTAAAGTTTGGTAGCTTACCTTAAGTAGTTCTTTGTAAGCTTTTGCAATAGCTGCATTTTCTTTTTCTATGTCCACATCTGTCATAGAACTAAAGTAATGAAAGGAAATTTAATTAGCAATGTAAATTTTATTCTAGTTTTAAAATGTAAAGCGTTTTTTTGAAAAGAGAAAAAGGGAATGTGTAGGGAACATATTCTATTTTTTTATTTTTAGATATAAAATTTCGTAATTTTTATTTGTGTTAGTTGAATATCCATAGAGGATTAATGTGTCTTTAGAAATAGTTAATTTTTCACATCTTTTTTTTTCAGGCAAGGTTAAAATAATATCATTTGATTCTAGATCTCGTATGTTACTATTGTGAAATTGACAATTTTTTGAAAATTCAAATTTCTCAAATTTTGGTTCAACAAGAGCACCTTCTTCTATAAACTTAACCGTTGAATTTACAAATTCAGCTGTTCGATATGGATATTCATTTTCTTTCCATTTTCCTTGTAGTTGTTCAATAATTTCAGCCTTACTTAATTTAGGGACTTCTTCCTTAGTTTTTTTTTGCTCTTCAGTGATTTCATTTTCATCGGAATTTGGAAAATCATTTTCTTTATTTTGATTCTTACACGAAAAAATAAAAACTGTAAAAATTAGAAAAAAACATTTTATCTTATTATTCATAATTTTAAGTTTATGCAAAATATTTTTTTCAATATATGGATTTATATGTTGTACAAAGATTTCTGTCTCTTATACACATCTGACGCTGCCGACGACTCCTTA
>CAJXVG010000184.1 GCA_913061495.1 uncultured Winogradskyella sp. | reverse complement strand
CTCGGTCTCGTGGGCTCGGAGATGTGTATAAGAGACAGATAATACAGTAATTCCAGTTCAAATTATATTTTTCAAAGTTTAAAATTTGTAAGGTTTAAATAACAACTTTGTATCTTTGTAAAATGAGCAAACCACTAACAGCACAAGAACTTCATAATCTAGCCATGAACCATGTTGGCAAGGATTTAGAATCCCGTGGTTTTGAGTTTGTAGCTATTAATAGCAAACTAAAACGCCATCCGCAATTTGTATGTATAGATAAAAACAGTCAATATTTTTTTGTAATCGTTAGAGCTGTATTATTGCCAGAAAATCCAAATAATTACGATGTGGTTTGGATGGAAACCTTTAAAAAGCACGCTTACGATAAGGACGCCAAAGTGCTGTATGCAGGTGTTGGTTTGGGAAACCCAAACGGTGAAGACTTACCAGTATATTTGAATGAAGAATACTTAATTGAATACAATGGCATACAAGTCATAGAAATGAATTTGAATTAAAATGCCATTTCAAATGCTAATCCACCTCTTTAAAGAAACTAAATAAATTTTATATGAAAAAACCTATCGTTTTATTATTAATTATAACAGTATTTTTTTCCTGTTCAGAAGAACCAAAAAACATTAAACTAAATGGATCTGTTTTTGGAACTTCCTATAATATTCAATATCTCGATAAGGACACTAACAATTACCAAAAACAAATTGACAGTCTTTTTGATGAGGTAAACGAATCGATGTCAACTTATATACCAACTTCAAAAATATCTAGAATAAATAAGGGCGAAAATGTTGAAGTAGACCATCATTTTAAAACAGTCTTTAGAGCGGCAAAATATATTTACAGAAAAACGGAAGGAGCTTTTGACCCAACAATTGGTGCTGTTGTAAATGCATGGGATTTTGGTCCTGAAGGCGCCATTGAAAAAGTAGATAGTACAGCTATTGATAGTTTAATGAAACATGTAGGCTTTAATAGAATGGGATTAAAAAACAATAGAATTGTAAAAAATAACAGTTCTTATCTGGATCTAAATGCCATTGCCAAAGGTTATGGAGTAGATGTAATTGGTAAATTTTTTGAAAGCAAACACATTGAAAATTATTTGGTTGAAATAGGCGGAGAGATAAAGACTAAAGGCATTAACGCTGAAAAAAACTTGTCCTGGACCATTGGTATAGATGATCCTAATTTTAATGGTGAACAAAGCTACTCAAAAATCCTTGCCCTAAAAGATGAAGCGATGGCAACTTCTGGTACCTATCGCAAATTTAAGACAGATGAAGAAGGTAATCGTTATGCACACATTATTGACACCAAAACAGGTTATCCTACTAAAACCAATATTTTGAGTGTTTCAGTTATAGCTGAGGATTGCATAACAGCAGATGGTTATGCAACAGCTTTCCAGACAATGGGAATTGAAAAAGTAGAGGACTTTTTAAACAGGCACCCAGAATTAAAAGTTTATTTTATATATGAAGATAACGACAATGTTGTAAAAACCCTAAATTTAAACGATTTTCCCG
The DNA here is from genome assembly GCA_913061495.1 of uncultured Winogradskyella sp. Classification (GTDB taxonomy): domain Bacteria; phylum Bacteroidota; class Bacteroidia; order Flavobacteriales; family Flavobacteriaceae; genus Winogradskyella. The sequence goes on along the minus strand of CAJXVG010000184.1, from coordinate 4,344 downwards.
ACTAATTATTTATAGACTACAGGAATAACCTCTCCCTTTGCCAATCTGAATTTATCAATGTCCTCTTTTGAAAGCTTTGCTGTATAATCAACTTCTTCTACCTTAAATCCTATAGTTCTAAGTTTATTAAAATAATCTCTTCCATAAATACGTACATGGTCATATTGTCCAAATATTTTAGTACGTTCTTTTTTATCGGTTATAGAATTATCTTCAAAAGTCACTTCAAGATTCAAATCTTGTGGAATTTGGAATATGCCATAACCTCCAGGTTTCATAACACGGTACAGCTCTTGCATCGCTTTTGTATCATCAGAAATATGTTCCAATACATGGTTGCACAGTATTACGTCGTAGCTATTATCTTCAAAGGGAAGGTTGCAAATATCTGCTTTAACATCTGCAATAGGCGATTCTAAATCTGTTGTGGTATAATCTAGGTTTTCAAGTTTTCTAAAACGTTTTAAAAAACATTGTTCTGGTGCAAAATGGAGAACCTTTAGTTTTTTAGAAAAGAAATCGGTTTCGTTTTTTAAATACAACCAAAATAGACGATGACGTTCTAAGGAAAGTGTAGAAGGGGAAAGTACATTATTTCGCTGCTTACCATAGCCATAAGGTAAAAACTTTATAAAACTTCTGCCATCAATAGGATCAGTGTAGGTCTTACCTTTTAATAGAAACGCCAAAATAGGTCTAACAAAGTAGCTTAACCTAATAAGGATAGGTCTTGGAATAAAATTTAAGAATAGTTTAAAGAGTGATTTCATTTGATATATAATTCTGACACGAATTTCACAAATTTACACCAAACATTACAGAACAATTCTTTTATATCATAAACTATCTTCTCCAAAGTTAATTAGAAGTCCCAACTTTAATTTTGAAACAGCTAAATAATTTTAGGTTTGTTTAATATGTGAATCAGTCAAACAGCTTATTGCTTTTAATTCTAAAACAATTTTATCTTCAATTATAAAATCGGCTTTGTACTTGTGTGGCAATTATATTTCCTTTATAGTTAATTGCATATTGGGTTTCTCTAGAATATTCAATTCCATTATCAATAAACTCTATTTCTAAAGCATCTGCATAAACTACTTCGTTAAAACCTTTACCAAGTTGATTATGTACCTCCATACAAATCCCAATAATTTTATAAGCTTCATCTTTATATATTAATTTGGTCATAAAATGAAGGTGTTTTCAAATAGAAATTAGTGAAAATTAGTGAAATTCGTGTCAAAGAAAATTATAATACAAACACCTCTTTTCTAAAAGAATCTTCTTCAGTAGATATGATTCCCAAAGCTTCATGAACATAAGCAAATGTTGAAAGAATCTCTGGTTTTCCATCAATTATAGCAATATCATGCTCAAAATGTACACTTGGTTTTCCATCTTGTGTTACAATCGTCCAGCCATCTTTAAGTTGTTTCACCTTGTGTGTTCCTAAGTTTATCATGGGCTCAATGGCAACCACCATACCTTCAATAAATTTTTTACCTCTGCCTCTACGACCGTAATTTGGCATTTCAGGATCTTCGTGCATTTTTCTGCCAAGTCCATGGCCAACCAATTCTCTAACGACACCGTAACCTTCGGACTCACAATGCTGTTGAATTGCGTACCCAACATCACCGACTCTGTTGCCAAGTTTCAGTTGTTTAATTCCCACGTAGAGTGATTCTTTTGTGACTTTTATTAGTTTTTTTGTTTCTTCCGCTACTTCACCAATCTCAAAGGTGTAAGCGTGGTCACCGTAAAAGTCATTCATCAAAGCACCACAATCCACAGAAACAATATCACCATTTTTTAATGGAGTATCAGTTGGTAATCCGTGTACCACTGCTTCATTTACACTACAAAGTAAGGTTGAAGGGCAATCATAGAGTCCTTTAAAACCTGGTACTGCACCTTGGTCTCTAATAAATTCTTCAGCGATGGTATCTAAATGGTTGGTGGTAACACCTTCTTTTACTTCTTTGGCAAGCATGCCTAAGGTTTTAGATACTACAAGCGCACTTTGACGCATTAGTTCAATTTCTTCTCTGGTCTTTGCAATAATCATTAATAAAAAATTTTGAAGGGCAAAGGTACATAATTCAGAAGATACTTTCCTTTGTTGTATTTTGAAGATAATACTATAATATGTGAATTTTTATACTAAAATTGCCACCATTTCTTTTTTGGTGCACTAATTTTAGGTTTTTCGTTTGTAATCATCTGATAGATTTCTCCCCAACCAAGAATACCGCCAATGTTGCGGTCGTCTATAAAAAGATCCGCATGGACTTTACGGCTTCTACTGTAATCGAATTTCTCTTCTGGAAAGCTGGCATTGACAGCATAGAATTCTATGCCATTTTCTTTACAGAAATCTATTGCTTCTTCAAGTTTTACACCACATCTATAAGTCCAGAGAATAAGTCTGTGACCATCTTCCTGTAGTCTTTTAAGAGTTTCAAAAGCAAAGATTCTTGCTTTTCCTATTTTAGGGTAAGCATCTTCTACTATGGTGCCATCAAAATCTACGGCTATTATTAATCTATCGTGAAAATTCATGTTATCAATCAATTAAGGGCAAATCTACAATAATTTTTCTGCTTAAATCAGGCTATTTTGAGTCATAGCATCTGGTTGCGTAATACCAATTAATTTTAAAACAGTTGGAGCAATGTCACCCAAAATACCATCGTTGATTGAGGTTAAATCCTTGTCTATTAGTATTATAGGAACAGGGTTTGTGGTGTGTGCCGTATTAGGTGTACCATCTGGGTTTATCATGGTTTCACAATTTCCATGGTCTGCAATTAGGATAGTAGTGTAATCATTTTCTAAGGCTTCTGTTACAACGTCTTTTACACACTCGTCAATTACTTCGCAAGCTTTTATAGCAGCTTCCATTACACCTGTGTGACCAACCATATCTCCGTTGGCGAAATTTAGACAAACAAAATCCACATCACCTTTCTTTAATTCCGGAATTAGGGCATCTCTCAATTCGTAAGCGCTCATTTCTGGTTTAAGATCATAGGTTGCTACTTTTGGTGAGTTTCTTAATATTCTTGTTTCTCCTTCAAAAGGTGTTTCTTGACCTCCTGAGAAGAAAAATGTAACGTGTGGGTATTTTTCAGTTTCGGCAATTCTTATTTGTTTTTTGTTATGTTTCGCTAATACTTCACCTAAAGTATCGGTTAGGTTCTCTTTATTGAATACAACATTAGTACCTTTAAAATTGTCATCATAATTAGTCATGGTTACATAATGCAAATTGAGCTTGTGCATATTGTATTCATGAAAATCTATCTGTGACAATACTTGTGTTAATTGACGACCTCTATCTGTTCTAAAGTTGAAGAAAATAACAACATCTCCATCTCCAATGGTAGCAATTGGTTGGTTGTTTTCGTCGGTGCAAATTAGAGGTTTTAAAAACTCGTCTGTAATATTCTCCTCGTAGCTAGATTGAATGGATTTTAAAATAGCATCGGTTTTTTTTCCTTCTCCATTGACTAAAGCATCATAGGCCAATTTAACACGCTCCCAACGTTTATCTCTATCCATAGCATAATAACGACCTGTTACGGTAGCTAACTTACCTGTGGTTTTTTTAAGCTGATCTTCTAATTCTGAAATAAAACCGTAACCTGATTTTGGATCTACATCTCGTCCATCTGTAAAGGCATGTACAAAAACATCTTTTAAACCAAAATCATTGGCAGCATCCAATAACCCGAAAAGGTGATTAATGTGAGAATGTACTCCACCATCACTTACTAAACCTAAAAAATGAACTTTTTTGGCATTGCTTTTAGCATAATCAAAAGCGGTTTTTAAAACAGGTTCTTCACGAAGTGTTTTATTTTTAACGGCTAAATTTATTTTCACCAAATCTTGATACACAATTCTCCCAGCACCCAAATTCATGTGCCCAACTTCACTATTGCCCATTTGTCCCTCCGGAAGGCCAACGTGCAAACCGTCCGTTCTTAAACTGGCACTTGGGTATTTATGGTAAAGCGAATCTATAAATGGTGTTTTGGCATTATCTATGGCAGAAACTTTAGGGTCTGGTGATTTTCCCCAGCCATCTAAAATCATTAATACTACTTTCTTGTTCATATATTGGTTTTTAGTGGTTCTTCAAAGATAACATATACAATGCTATAACAAATTTCTTCATTTAAAAATTTAAGTTATTAAGTCTGTTTTAAACTATCATAACGGATGGGTTACTTACAGTATTGGTTTTGATAAAGTCTTAACATATTTGTTTTCAAACTGTTAAATAACTGTTATCTATTTATGTTAAGTGTAACAAATTGAATTTTATATCGTCTA
>CAJXVG010000183.1 GCA_913061495.1 uncultured Winogradskyella sp. | reverse complement strand
CAGCGTCAGATGTGTATAAGAGACAGATTATAAGGCATTTGGAAAATGGAATATTTTATAAATCAATTTTTATATTGATATCCTCTATTTTCTTTATACTAAATATAATTTTTAGCTATAAACAAATGTGAACCACGAACTGTTAAAGACTTGCCAAACATATATTTCCTTCTTAACTTTAAAACAAAAACTCTAATGCTTTTAAAAAAAACCAATATTGAAGAAAAACTTCAACAGCTAAAGAACAAGAGTATTTCTGAAAATGAAATTTTAACCTCGGTTAAAGAAATTTTAAGAAAAGATGATCTAAACGATGAGCGCATCCTTAAAAATGTTAGTAACAATAATAGTACTAACAACAATAATTTTAAATTAGACCTCTTAGAAACTAAGAATATATACCACTTAGACCAAATAAAGTCGATTTGTATTGATTATAGATTACGGTTTTTAGACACAAAATTTTTTAAGGGTGATTTACCGTATGAAGCAATTTCAAAAATTAAGCACATAGAAAAAAAACACAATACAGAATTGAAAGGTTTTAAAATTATTGCTCCTTCAAAATTATTCAAACTAGAAAATGCTGATGACCCATTATTATTTGCACCAATTGGCAATGGCTATTATTATTTAATTCATAAATGGGGCAATGACTTAAATCCCATAAGAAAATGGCTGATGATGCCATTCCGTAATTTTGAAAATCTTGTTTTTACCACAATTCTTTTTAGCTTTTTAATTACATTATTAGTGCCAGATGGTTTATTTTCTAATGGTATGAGTTCTTCCGAATTTTGGATGATTTTCTTTTTTATGTTTAAATCTGTTGCTGCTGTGGTAATTTATTACGGTTTTGCAGCAGGTAAAAATTTTAGTACAGCGATTTGGGACAGTAAATATTTTAACGCCTAGTTAAGATTTTCCTGTAACATTCATTGCTTTTTTGTAACTTACTATATAATCTTTAAAATTAAAAGCTATGAGTCATTCAGAATATACAAAAGTCTATTACGGAAGTTTTATAATGGCAACACGAATTAAAAACGAACTTGAAAATATTGGAATTACTCCAATCATTAAAGACGAAGGAGAGTCACAACGTTTAGCGGGTTACGGATCTATGACTCAAGGCTATCAAGATGTGATGGTACACAATGATGAGCTTGAAAAAGCAATGGTTGTTGTTAACCGTGTAAAAGCTGAGATGGAAGCGTGAGATTGAAATCGCTATATTACCTGATTATAATTATTTCATTCTTAAGCTGCCAAAATCAAACCAATAAGCATATTGATAAGTTTGAAAACATATTAGGGAAGACAAATACTGATGCTTTAAATCTACTAGTTTCAGATTTTGAAGACAATTTAGAGAAGGTATATCCTGATTTGTCACTTCAAAAAGCTTACGAACAATACTTAAAAGACTTGATTAACCCAAAAGAAACCAATTGGAAAAAGTTCAAATTTCAAACTAAAAAAACTCATTCTGAATTTATAAAAAGTGGCTTGAAAGATGAAATTTATTTTACCTCTAGAGAATATGTGCCTGAGAAAAATGATACACTATTCATATTGCATTTCAATAGATTTGGGAAATATATGGAAGCACTTTATGCTATAAAGGAATCTGACTCACTGATATTTGAATATTGGGATAAGAAAGAAGCTGCAGGAAATATGCAAGATGAATTAGTTGTGGATGGAATACTTAATTCCAAACCAAATTTTGATAATTATTTCCATAAAAGAATTGTAATAATTGAATATAGCTATTAGATATTACAAGATTACTTCTAGACAATTTCATCTAAAATAAATTGTAAATTAAACCGTCATTCCATACATCTTCTCCCGCTGCTCTTTAATGTTTTTATCACCCATATACTCATCAAACGTCATGTAACGATCTATGACTCCATTTGGTGTTAGTTCAATAATTCTGTTACCAACGGTTTGTGCAAACTCATGATCGTGAGTGGTTAATAATATAGTGCCTTTAAAGTTTTTTAAAGAGTTATTAAATGCTGTAATACTTTCTAAATCCAAGTGGTTTGTTGGCTCGTCTAACATTAAAACGTTAGCTCTTATCATCATCATTCGGCTTAACATGCAACGTACTTTTTCACCTCCCGATAAAACATCTGATGTTTTTAATGCTTCTTCTCCACTAAAAATCATTTTTCCTAAAAAACCACGAATGTAAACTTCTTCACGTTCTTCTTCAGTCGTTGCCCACTGACGCAACCAATCTACCAAGGTTAATTTATTGTTGAAATACGCGCTATTGTCTAATGGCAAGTAAGATTGATTTGTTGTAACTCCCCAAGCATATTTCCCAGAATCTGCGTCTTCTTTTCCATTAATAATTTCATAAAACGACGTTGTTGCTCTAGAATCCTTTGAATATACAACTACCTTGTCGCCTTTATTCAAGTTAATATCAATGTCTTTAAAAAGTACTTCTCCGTCTAAACTTGCAGAAAGCTTTTCTACATTTAATATTTGATCTCCAGCTTCGCGCTCACGTTCAAAAATAATAGCAGGATAACGACGACTCGATTTTTTAATATCAGAGATATTCAATTTATCAATCATTTTCTTTCTACTTGTTGCTTGTTTAGATTTAGCAACATTGGCAGAAAAACGACGGATAAACTCCTCGAGTTCTTTTTTCTTCTCTTCGGCCTTTTTGTTTTGCTGTGCATGTTGTCTCGCAGCTAACTGAGAGGACTCGTACCAAAAGGTATAGTTACCAGAGAAGTGATTTATTTTTCCGAAGTCAATATCTGAAATATGCGTACAAACGGCATCTAAAAAGTGTCTATCGTGAGAAACCACTATAACACAATTATCGTAATTTGCTAAGAAATGCTCTAACCAAGAAATAGTTTCGTAATCTAAATCATTGGTAGGCTCATCCATTATTAGCACATCTGGATTTCCAAATAACGCTTGTGCCAAAAGTACTCGTACTTTTTGCTTACCGTCCAAATCTTTCATTTGTGTATAATGAAATTCTTCCTTTATACCTAAATTTGAAAGCATTGCAGCAGCATCACTGTCTGCATTCCAACCGTTCATTTCTTCAAATTGTACTTGAAGCTCTCCTATCTTTTCTGCATTTTCATCTGTATAATCTGCGTAAAGCGCATCAATTTCAGACTTTAATTTAAATAAAGGTTGATTACCCTTTAAAACAGTTTCTAAAACCGTGTCCTCATCATGTTTGTTGTGGTTTTGTTCTAAAACAGACATGCGCTTTCCAGGTTCTAAATGAACGCTACCAGAAGTCGGGTCTATTTTTCCTGCTAAAATCTTTAAAAAAGTAGATTTTCCGGCTCCATTGGCACCAATGATTCCGTAGCAATTTCCGTTATGAAATGTGGTATTTACATCATCGAAAAGTACACGTTTTCCGAATTGAACTGAAAGATTTGAAACTGATAACATGCTCTAGGTTTTAAATATTCTGCAAAAGTAGAAAATTAAACCCATTGAACGAAATAAATACCACTGTTAGTAAGATTTAACGAGGCATTAACAACAGATAAGAGCTTCAAGGCATATTTTTGTTGTGTTGACTATGAGACATACACCACACCGCTTAGTAAAAATAGTTGCCCTTGCTATTGTTTTAGCAACACAACTTGCTTGTAAATCAAATAAAAATTCTAATAACGATATTGCTTACATTGGAGGTGAGATTGTTAATCCTAAAAATAATTTGGTAATTTTATACAATACCAAAGGGAAAGTTGCCGATACGCTTAAGCTTGATGCCAATAATCGTTTTCTTCATAAAATCACAAATTTACAATCTGGCTTATATTCTTTTATTCATGGTGGTGAATACCAAATGATTCTTTTAGAACCAAACGACAGTATTTTGGTACGTCTCAATACGTACGATTTTGACCAATCTATTGTATTTACAGGTAATGGAGCTAAAAAAAACAACTACCTCATTAAAACGTATCTTGAGAATGAAAGCGAGGCACAAAAATTAGTGAAATATGCCAAAATGGAGCCAGAAGTCTTCAATGCGTTTGTGGAAAAGAGAAGAAAAGATCAATTAGCTGAGTTTTATGACTTTTTAAATTATACTGAAGAAACTCCGTTTTTTAAATCGATAATTGAAGCAAATATCAATTACAATAGCTACGCAGACAAAGAAATTTATCCTTTTGCTTATTTTGGCAATAACAAATTGATTCATATTAAAGATTTACCAGAAAATTTTTATGCTCATCGAGATAACATTGATTACAATGCTGAGCATTTAAGTCATTTCTTTGCTTATAATAGGTTTTTGTTTGCCCATATAGATAATATTGCCATAAAATCTTATTACAAAGACAACGACTATCACAGTAAGTTTGATAGGCATTCTTTAGCCTACAATAAATCTAAGTTAGATTTAGTGGATAGTTTGGTTACCAATGAAATTATTAAGAACAATCTCCTAAAGTATAAGGCTAGGGATTTTATTAGCCATAATCACACAGAAGCGGAGGCTCAAGAACTTTTGGGTTATTATTTAACCAAGAGTACTGATGAAGAGGATAAAGCTTACATGACTGATTTGGTGGCTTCCTTAAAATCATTGCGCTTAGGAAATGTTTTACCAAATTTAACCGTTGTAAACTATAACAACACTGAGTTTCTTTTAAATTCAATTATATCTAAGCCTACCATCATTTATTTTTGGTCTTCCAACTCAAAAAAACAATATCGTAACAGCCATTATAAAGTGAATGAGCTTAAATCTAAATTCCCTCAAATGGAATTTATTTCTATTAACCTGAATGATAATGACGATAAATATTGGAAGGATATTGTAAACCAATACAAGTTTCCGACGATTAATGAATTTAAGTTTAAAAATTCTAAAATGGCTCGTAAAACTCTAGCTGTAAACTATCTCAATAAAGCTATAGTAGTTGATGAGCATAGCAACATTTTACATCCAAACGCTAATATCTTTAGCTCAGAGTTTGAAGAAACACTTGATGAATTACTACAAAAAAAGCACCTTATTCAATAAGATGCTTCTTGTTTACTCAGATATGTAATTTTACTAATTTCCTTTCTTGTAATCTGCTAAGAACTTTTCTAAACCAATATCCGTTAAAGGGTGTTTTAATAAACCTGTAATTGAACTTAAAGGTCCTGTCATAACATCCGCTCCTAATTTTGCGCAGTCAATAACGTGCATAGTGTGACGTATAGATGCTGCCAAGATTTCAGTTTCAAAGGAATAGTTATCAAAAATGTGACGAATTTCTGCAATAAGGTTTAATCCATCTGTAGAAATATCATCTAAGCGACCTAAAAACGGTGATACGTATGTTGCACCAGCTTTGGCAGCCAATAATGCTTGTCCGGCTGAAAACACTAAAGTTACATTTGTTTTAATTCCTTTATCAGAAAAATATTTACAAGCCTTTACACCATCCTTAATCATTGGTAATTTAACTACAATTTGGTCATGAAGTTCAGCCAATGCTTCTCCTTCCCTCACCATACCATCAAAATCAGTTGAAATTACTTCTGCAGAAACATCTCCTTCAACAATATTACAGATATCAATATAATGTTTCATAATGTTATCCGTACCAGTAATACCTTCTTTGGCCATTAACGACGGATTTGTAGTGACACCATCCAAAATACCCATATCTTGGGCTTCTTTAATTTGGTCAAGATTAGCTGTATCAATAAAAAATTTCATAAAGTGTGTTTTGTTTTTCCTTGTATTTCAAAAGGAATAGGTTTGAATAGTTGTGTTTTAGTCGCCACAAATTTACAACTTATAGCTTATTTGAATTCAAAATAATAAATAAAATATATTAACAACCTGTCTCTTATACACATCTCCGAGCCCACGAGACCGAGGCTGATCTCGT
>CAJXVG010000182.1 GCA_913061495.1 uncultured Winogradskyella sp. | reverse complement strand
ATCTACACGTAAGGAGTCGTCGGCAGCGTCAGATGTGTATAAGAGACAGAATATATACAGGATCTACAATGTTATTCATATTGGCAGGGTCAAATTCACCTGAGAAAATCCCCATTTTAATGTAGGTGTATATAACTGCCGGCACAGCAAATACCATACTGAGTATATAAAATATTATAATGAAAACTAAGATTGTACCAAGGGCTGTCCAAAAATCCTCATTTACCAAACTAAAACTTTCTCCATAAGCTTCCATAGCACTATGTTTTTCACTAAACACATATATGCACAACACAATTGTCATTGGCACCATGGTGTATAAAACTGGCAAAACACAAAGTAATATTGAAAAACCAATAGTTATTCCCTTTAAAAAGCTTAAGCCGAAAAAGCCCCAAAATGTATTGTAAACGTTTCTTTTTACTTCTTTTAAATCTACCTGGCCTTTATTGTCAATATAAGATTTTATATAATGAAGTGCTGCAGAACCAGCAAAGACATAAGCTACAATAGCAGTTGCGGCATAGGCAATGGCAGAAATGATGATTAAGGCTGGATTAACAAATCCATTTGCGCCAGAAGTTCCTGCAATATCAAAATTAAAAATATCTCCAGCGGTATAGGTGTAAAATGCCATTGCTATTAAAAAAACAATCATTGCAGGTCCTGAAATATTGAAAATGGCTTTCATAAACGGTTTAAACTCAATTCGAATAAAAGCAAAAGTATCTGATAATAGGCTACTGAAATCGCGTTGTTTTCTAAGTTCAATATATTTTCTTGTCATTATTTAGTTGGATAGGTTAGTTTCTAATTCAATTGTATTTAAAGGCGCAATAGTTTCTGTTTTTCTGTTCAATTTAATTGGGTAATAGACGTAATAAAATAAAATTAGAGCTAGTGAAGCGGTAATTATTAGTATAGCTAGCCAATCTGGCATTTCAGTATGTCTTGTTACAAAGCCCTCTAAAAATCCAGCGAGAATAAAAAAAGGAATGGTGCTTATTAAAATTTTTAGTCCATTTATAACACCACGTTTAAACGCTTCCAATCTTGGTAGAGTACCTGTAAAAAGCATCCCGTTGCCCATCACTAAACCAGCACAACCAGCTATAACGATTACAGAAATCTCTATGGTACCATGTATCCAAATCGTACGGGCAGATTCCCAAAGCAAACCTTTCTCATAAAAGAAATACTGAAAACTACCAAGCATAATGCCGTTTTGCATCATAATATACAATGTGCCAACACCAAGCATAATACCATATGCAAATGCAAACAATGCTACTTTAATATTGTTTAGTGTTATACCTAAAAACATATTAAATTCACCTTGCTCTTTATAGACAGCCATGGGATCTCCCTTTTCAATATTGTTTAGTGTCATGTTGACATAGCCATCACCTAGAAACGAACGCACAAAATCACCTTCGTTTGCTGCGGAAAAAGCACCTACAATTACAAAAAGCGCAAATGTTAAAAAGGTAATTAGTAACTCTCTATGGTGCTGATAAAACATTGTAGGAAACTCTGTTTTGAAAAACGAGATCAGTCGGTTTTTAGGCTCTTTTTTGGTTTTGTATATATTTTGGTGTGCCTTTGAGGCGAGTTGATTTAAATAGCGTTCGGTATTACTGTTTTTGTAAAAAGTTTTAGCGTAGCTCAAATGGTCTGTGACCTCAATATATAAATCGGAAAGTAAGTCGGGATCAATATTGGTTTTATTTGTAAGAACACTTTCAAATTCTAACCATTTGTCTTTATTTTGCTTTACGAAAGCAGCTTCACGCATACACCAATACCTTTAGGCTTTCAAAGAAAAGAAAATATGGATGAATTTCAAATAGAAACTGCTCAAAATGTAGGCATCAATCAAAACGTAGCTAATATTGGTGACCGTATGTTGGGTTACCTAATTGATAGTGCTGTTATTTTGTTCTATACGATCTGTGCTATTTTACTTATGGTGGCTCTAGACTTAGATTTTGGAGATCTTTGGGCGCTATATCTTTTAGTATCCTTACCAGCTTTTCTTTATTATGTACTCTTAGAAACTTTTTTGAATGGTAAAACAGTGGGTAAGTATGTGATGCGAACACGAGTTGTAAAACTTGATGGATCTAAACCAGGTTTTGCCAATTATTTTATTCGTTGGCTTTTGCGTATTCTGGATGTGGTTTTAACGAGTGGAGGTGGAGCTGTATTGGTTATTCTCTTACGAGGAAATGGTCAGAGAATTGGTGATATTGCCGCAGGAACAACAGTAATCAGTGAGCGTGAAACCGTGACAATAAATGATACTATAGTGAGGGATATTCCAATAGATTATGTACCCACTTACAGCCAAGTTACAGTATTGAAAGATAGTGATATACAAACCATAAAAAATCTTTATGATGAAGCTATTTTTAAAGGAAACCACAATATTATACTTACTTTGCATAATCGATTGGTGAAAGTAATGGCTGTAGAACCTAAAGAAAAACCGATTGATTTTGTAGCGAAGGTAATTAAGGATTATAATTACTATACTCAAAACATGTAAGCGCATAATTACTTTTTTGAGACTCATCTCTGTTATTTCCTTGAATGGGTATTGAATTATGTATTTCAGTTGATATATAAATTAAAAACCAACCAAATGTTTTTTCAAATTGTAGATATTTTAGGAACCATTGCTTTTTCCATTTCGGGTGTTTTGGTAGCTTTAGATAAGCGTATGGATGCTTTTGGAGTTCTTATCATTGCATTTGTAACAGCTATTGGTGGAGGAACATTGCGTGATGTGCTCATTGGTTTGGAACCTGTTTCTTGGATGCGTAATATGACCTATGTTTATGTTATAATTGGAGCTGCTGTTTTTGCAGTTATTTTCAGAAAAAAACTGACTTATCTTAGAACCTCTTTATTTTTATTTGATACAATTGGTATTGCACTTTATACAGTAGTAGGTATTGAAACTGGGTTAATAGCTGGTTTACATCCAGTTATCTGTATTGCTTTGGGAACAATGACAGCTTGTTTTGGTGGTGTAATACGAGATATTTTATGTAATGAAATTCCTGTAATCTTTAGAAAAGAAATTTATGCTACTGCATGCATTTTAGGCGGATTCACCTTTTTTTTATTACGAATTTTTTTAGGTGATAAAAACTATCTTTTTATTATTGCCGGTTTAATAGTAATTGTGGTAAGGTTGCTTGCTGTAAAATTTAAGATTAGTTTGCCAAGTCTTTATAAAAAAGAAGATACTATTTAATCTAAAATCTCAACAGTTTTTATATAAACATTTTTTAAAGGCCACTCACCATCATCGGTTTCAACTGCAGCGATTTTATCTACTACGTCCATACCTGATATCACTTCTCCAAACACGGTATAGTCACCATCTAAGTGATAGGCACCATCTTGTTTTTGTACTATGAAAAACTGATATGGAGAGGCTAACTTATAGGCGTTTTCAATTTCACTACTTGGCATAGAAACTGCGCCTCTTTTGTGGGTGTAACCACGTTTTGTGTCTGGTGGCAGTAAGTATCTGCCAATTTTTCGTCGTCTTTTGTAAATATTCATACCATCACTACTACCACCTTGAATCACAAAATTGGGAACTACTCTGTAAAACTGCGTATAATCAAAATAGTTGCGTTTGGTAAGATAGATGAAATTGGCACGGTGGAATTTGGTTTTGTCGTAAAGAAGAATATCAATATTACCAAAATCAGTGACAATTCTCACTTTATTTTCTTTGTGTTTTTTTTCATATTCTAAAAAGAATTCCATGGCATTATCATCTGTTAATACTGGGAATTCAGAAGTATTTTTGTTTTTCTTCTTTTTTGCTTTAGATTTTGGTTGTTCTGTAATGGTATCTTTTACTGTAGCAGTGCTTATATTTGAAGTTTTTTTATCTTCACAATTAAGAAAAAGAAATCCAATACAAAATACTAATAGAAATCTCATAAATGGTTTTTAAAACGTTTTTAGAATCAATTGTAAAAATAAAGCATCTTGAGCTTTTAGGCGAATCATCCCATGCTAAAATGTCGCCACCTTTTAGGGCTGAGCTAGCTAAAAAAATGAAGGAGAAATCTAAAGATGCAAAAAAAGCTGCTGTAATGGCACTTTTTTATCCTAATGAAGAAGCTAACACTAACTTAGTTTTAATATTAAGAAATACGTATAAAGGTGTTCACTCTGCACAAGTAGGTTTTCCGGGTGGTAAATATGAAAAAGATGATGAAAATTTAATGGTCACGGCAATAAGGGAAACAGAGGAAGAAATAGGTGTTATGCCTCAAATGTATGATGTATTAATCCCAATGTCCCCAATTTACATTCCTCCAAGTAATTTTATGGTACATCCTTACATAGGTGTTTCCGAAGAAAAACTGAACTTTATAAAGCAAGACGATGAGGTAGAGGCTGTAATTGAAGTTAAACTTTCCGAATTTTTAAATCAAGCTAATTGTATTACCACACGTGTGTCCACTTCAATGAATGTGGAGGTAGATGTGCCTGCTTTTAAACTCAATGGTTTTATTGTTTGGGGAGCTACAGCTATGATGCTAAGTGAGTTAAAAGACTTATTGAATGAGATTATGTAACCGTGTCTTATTTCTTACCTTTGTGGTTACGTAAAATTGAAATTTAACTATGGGATTATTCAAAAAAAATCCTTTCGGACATATACTTTGGGTTAAGAAATGGCTTATTAGAATTTTAGGCTTATTAACGCATAGACGCTTTAGGGGTTTTAATGATTTACAGATAGAAGGCTCGGAAATCATTAAAAATTTGCCAGACACCAATGTACTTTTCATTTCCAACCACCAAACTTATTTTGCAGATGTTATTGCAATGTTTCATGTGTTTAATGCAAGTTTGAGTGGAAGGCTAGATAACATTAAAAATGTAGGTTATCTCTGGAATCCAAAATTGAATATGTATTATGTTGCAGCAAAGGAAACTATGAAGTCTGGCTTAATTCCTAAAATCTTTGCATATACAGGCTCTATAAGTATTGAACGTACTTGGCGTTCTCAAGGAAAAAATGTAAATAGGCAAGTTAAAATGAGTGACATAACAAGTATTAAAACAGCCTTAGATGATGGTTGGGTTGTGACTTTCCCTCAAGGAACCACAACACCTTTTAAGCCGATTAGAAAAGGAACTGCACATATAATAAAAACCTATAAACCAATTGTAGTACCTATTGTAATTGATGGTTTTAGACGATCTTTTGACAAAAAAGGTTTACGTGTAAAGAAGAAAAATATCTTTCAATCTTTTGAAATTAAAGAGCCTTTAGAAATCGATTATGAAAACGAATCTATTGCTGATATAGTTGAAAAGATTGAATTTGCCATTGAGCAACATCCTTCATTCTTAAAAGTAATTCCTCAAGAAGAAATAGAGGAGAAAGAACGTTTGAATAAAGAGCTTCGTAATTGGTAGATCTGTAATCATTTTAGGTTTTACAGCCCAAATAAAATTCTAATTATTCAGAATAAAGAATTGATCCTTAAACTTCATATAAACTTTACACTTCCAGTTTTCTAAGTTCATTATAATTTCTATTCAAACGTTTTAATAGAATACCGTAAAGCAACCTATAAAATAACCATATAACAAGTATAAATCCTGCCATAACGCCTAATATTATTCCGAATAGTAAGAGCATTTGGTTTGTGTTAAAACCTTCAATTTGTGCATGAAAATCAGAGTTTTGTTGAAACTCGTGATATAGAGACAAAGGGATTGATAGGAAAATTAAGCATAAATTATAAAGTACATAGTACTTAATAATTTTACGCGTTTTTAAGATATTCTCCATTAATTTTTTGGCATTGTCCGTCGTAGATATTGCTTTATAAGATTTATAAAGCAAATAAATCTGTCTCTTATACACATCTCCGAGCCCACGAGACCGAGGCTGATCTC
>CAJXVG010000181.1 GCA_913061495.1 uncultured Winogradskyella sp. | reverse complement strand
GTCGTCGGCAGCGTCAGATGTGTATAAGAGACAGATAAAATGGTTTTTCAAAAGTTGAAGCAAACAGAAGATGTCCTATTTTAAAATTCTCGTTTTCATATTTAATGACTCAGTAAAATGAAGATTTAGAAAACGTATTCTATATCTTAATAATTTAGAACTATGAAATTTTTAAATTCCTTTCAGAATAAATTAAAATTAAATCGGAAATCATTTTTGAAGTCAGGATTATTAACGATTTTAATTATAACTCTCGCAGCCTGTAATAGCTTAAAAACAGCTGTTTTTGACCAATATTCTTATCAGCAGGCTATTTCCATAAAGATTGAAAGTCTAAATCTTATGGATAAAGCTATAGAACCTTATACTAATTTTGAAGAAGAAGCAGAACAATTACTATTAGATCTTCAAAAAATGGTAGAATATGAAAAAAACAAGCCAGATAACGAAGTTTCTTATGCCATGTGGAATGTAATGGCAAATAAGGACAAAAATCTTTTAGCAGGTTTTTTTAAACGTTGGAAGGATAAAAGCCAACTGTCGTCAATATTTATTGGCGAAGCTAAAATTCAAGTAGCCGAAGCTTTAGACCTTATTGTTAAATATGAAGCGCAAAAAAACAAAACCAATGAAAATAATATTCTCGGCTTTTTAAGTAATAATTAAAACAGTGATGATGGATATAGAAGAATTATTAAAACTACTAAAGGAAGAGCTGCTAAAGGTATTGGGAGAAAGCTATGGAGATTTTAAAACCGAAACCAAAGAAGATATTGAAGCATTTTTAACACTTTCTAAAGTTAAATTAGAGCGATGGACTAATCTTTTAGCCTCTGGAGCGCTTACCGTAGATGATTACGAATGGCTTTTGGTGAGTCAAAAAGACCTTTTAGTACTCAATGCTTTGTATCAGGCAGGAGTCTCAAAATTACGATTAGGGCATTTAAAAAATAAGATTATTAAAACCATTGTAAATACTGTTATTACCGTAGTTATTTAGATAACTACGGTAAAACAGTTTTGATCTCATTTCATTAAAAAATGAAAAATCTAAGCGGTGTAATCTAAATTTTTAGTCAACTTTAGTTCCATACTATTTAGTTGCATTCAACTCTATAAACCTCCCTTATACTACTACCAATAGGTGGTATTGAGTAACTGGTTTCATTCTGGCATTCAGTAGGTTCGCGAGTAGTTTCTACATAATTGAGTAACCATATATCAGTTATTTGTTCTTGATATTTAGACTCAATGTAAAATACTTTTTCACAGTTGCAAAAGGATTCGTCTTCTTCGGGAGTACACCCGAAAAAAAGTAATAACGATACAGCAGCTAATAGTACAGTTGATCGTAGTAGGTTTTTCATGTTGGTTAAGTTTGGGACGGCAAACATAGATCTTTTTGTTAAAACATCTACGAAAAGCATAAAACTTTCGATGAACGGTAAGTTATCAAATAGTTACATTAATGTTTCTAAATAGTTTTTTAGCTTGTTTACTTTAATTGTAGCGTTATTTTGATTGCTTAATAATTTTGCGTTCTTTTGAATGTCGCCTCAATTTAAATTCAATATTTTAACCAAATGATTTAATTCTATGCTCAAAAAAGTTTTCGCCAGTGCCGTTTTTGGTGTGGAAGCTTCAACAATAACCGTTGAAGTCAATGTAGATAAAGGTATTGGTTATCATTTGGTTGGGTTGCCAGATAATGCTATTAAAGAGAGTAATTACAGAATAGCTGCAGCACTTCAAAACAATGGTTACAGGATTCCTGGTAAAAAGATTACCATAAATATGGCTCCTGCTGATTTACGCAAAGAAGGATCAGCTTACGATTTAACGTTAGCAATTGGCATATTAACAGCCTCAAATCAAATAAAAGCAAAAAATTTAGAGGATTATCTTATTATGGGCGAATTGTCTCTTGACGGTAGTTTGCAACCCATAAAAGGCGCTCTGCCAATTGCCGTAAAGGCTAGAGAAGAAGGCTTTAAACATTTTATCTTACCTAATCAAAATGCTAAAGAAGCAGCAATAGTCGATGATTTGAATGTTTACGGTGTTGATAACATCAAACAGGTCATTAATCATTTTGACAAAGAAGAAACACTTGAACAGACCATAATTAACACAAGAGAAGAGTTTTATAAAAATCTCGATTTCCCTGAATTCGATTTTGCAGATGTCAAAGGGCAAGAAAGTATAAAACGCTGTATGGAAATCGCTGCAGCAGGAGGTCACAACATTATTCTAATTGGTCCTCCAGGTTCTGGTAAAACCATGTTGGCAAAACGCTTGCCGAGTATTTTACCTCCAATGACTTTGCATGAAGCTTTGGAAACGACTAAAATACATTCAGTTGTTGGCAGGGTAAAAGCACATGCTGGACTTATGGCGCAACGACCTTTTAGAAGTCCACATCATACTATCTCAAATGTTGCACTCGTTGGAGGTGGAAGCTATCCTCAGCCAGGGGAAATTTCCTTGTCGCACAATGGTGTTCTGTTTTTAGATGAATTGCCAGAATTTAAGCGTGAAGTTCTTGAGGTTATGCGTCAACCATTGGAAGATAGAGAAGTAACAATTTCAAGAGCAAAATTCACAGTAACATATCCATCTTCCTTTATGTTGGTGGCAAGTATGAACCCGAGTCCTAGTGGTTATTTTAATGATCCTAATGCACCAATTACATCTTCGCCTGCAGAAATGCAACGTTACATGGGAAAGATTTCTGGGCCTTTATTAGATAGGATTGACATTCATATAGAAGTGACTCCAGTTCCGTTTGAAAAACTATCGGATGAAAGAAAAGGTGAATCTTCTGTTGAAATTAGAAAACGGGTGACCAAAGCAAGGGAAACACAAACGAAGCGTTTCTCTGAATTGGAAAATGTGCACTACAATGCGCAAATGAACACAAAACAAATTCGAAAATATTGCAAATTGGATGAGTCTTCGCTACAACTTTTAAAATCAGCTATGGAACGGTTAAATTTATCTGCACGAGCTTACGATAGAATTCTAAAAGTTTCAAGAACTATTGCAGATTTAGAGGATTCTGATGATGTTTTAGGTGCTCATATTAGTGAAGCAATTCAATATCGGAGTTTGGATCGTGAGGGTTGGTTGGGTTAATAGTATTAATCAATATCTAATTGTATTTTCAAATTTTAAACTATGAAAAATTATATAATCATTATTTTTCTACTCTTCTTTTTCAACTGCAATAATAAAACTGAAGAGCAGCCTCAAACAACAAAAAAGACCATAGGAAAAGTTGAAATCCCATCCCTAAATCTAAAACAAGCCAACCGCTTAGCACAATTGCCGCTAAACTGCATTAACACAGAATACCCAAACAAATTAGGGCAAACCATTGGCAGCGCTTCCGATTTAAAAGAACCAAGCGAATTGCATCCTGCGTTTTATGGCTGTTTCGATTGGCATTCTGCCGTTCATGGACATTGGAGTTTGGTGTCGCTTTTAAAGCAATTTCCAGATTTGGAGAATAGAAATGAAATTGAACAAAAGCTACTTAAGAATATTTCAAAAGAAAATATTCAAATTGAAATAGAGTATTTTAAAGGAGAACATAATAAATCCTTTGAACGCACTTACGGTTGGGCTTGGCTGCTTAAATTAGCTGAGGAATTACATACTTGGGACGATGAAGTTGCCAATCAGTTAGAACAAAACCTTCAACCCTTAACCAATTTAATTATTGTTAAATATTTAGAGTTTCTACCAAAGCTCAATTACCCAATTAGAGTAGGTGAACACCCAAATACTGCTTTTGGATTGAGTTTTGCTTACGATTATGCCATTGTGGTAAATCACATAGAATTAAAAAACCTCATTGAAAAACGAGCCAAAGAATTTTATGAAAATGACCATGATTGTCCGTTGGAATGGGAGCCAAGCGGTTTCGACTTTCTGTCTCCATGTCTCGAAGAAGCTGCTTTAATGAAACGCGTTTTGACAATTGAAGGTTTTAAAACATGGATCAGCGATTTTCTTCCAGAATTAAACAATGAAGATTTTCAATTAACGGTTGGTGAAGTTTCCGACAGAACAGATGGAAAATTGGTGCACTTAGACGGAGTTAACTTTTCAAGAGCATGGAGTTTAAATTATATAGCGAAAGACATTCCTGAATTTAATCACCTTAAAAATGTTGCTAATCAGCATATCAATTATTCGTTGCCAAGCATAGTTGGTGACAGTTACGAAGGTGGTCATTGGTTGGGGAGTTTTGCTATTTATGCTTTAAACTCTATAAATGATTAAAAATTGGCTTAAAAATATTGGTCCAGGACCGCTTGTTGCTGCAGCTTTTATTGGGCCAGGAACGGTTACAGTTTGCACTTTAGCTGGAGTCAATTTTGGCTATGCGCTATTATGGGCAATGGCATTATCTATTTTTGCAACCATAGTTTTGCAGGAAATGGCAGCACGTTTGGGTATTGTCACTCAAAAAGGATTGTCCGAAATAATTAGGCAAGAAATTAAAAACCCAATCGCCAAAGCCTTTGCCATAATTTTAATTCTCAGTGCAATTGTTATTGGTAATGCAGCTTATGAAGCAGGAAACATAAGTGGAGGAGTGCTTGGTTTAGAGACATTGATTAGGAGTCCTCAAATTGAAGTTTTCAATAGTTCATTCAAAACTTTGCCTTTATTTCTTGGAGTAATTGCTTTTGTGATTCTTTATTTGGGTAACTATAAATTATTAGAAAGAGCATTGGTGTCACTTGTAATACTTATGAGTGTGGCATTTTTAACCACAGCAATCCTCACCAAACCAGATTTGTCTGAGGTTTTAAAAAGTATTTTTATCCCAGCACTGCCAGAGAAAAGTATTTTAACTATCATCGCGTTAGTTGGCACAACGGTTGTACCTTACAATCTGTTTCTACATGCCTCATTGGCACAAACTAAGTGGAAAAACAAAAGTGATATAAAATTTGCTCGAAAAGATACTGTAATTGCAGTTATTTTGGGAGGTGTTGTTTCAATGTGTGTTATAATTTCTGCCTCAGCCATAAACTCCCAAAGTGTTTCAAATGCAGCAGACTTAGCTAAAGGACTTGAGCCTTTATTTGGTAGTAATGCCAAGTATTTTTTAGCGTTAGGCTTGTTTGCAGCTGGTGTTACCAGTGCCATTACCGCACCTTTGGCAGCAGCCTATGTTGCAACAGGTGTTTTAGGTTGGAGAACGGATTTAAAATCTAAAAAGTTTAGAGCCGTTTGGATGGTTATTTTGGTTCTAGGTGTTGTGTTTTCTTCAGTTGGGTTTAAGTCTATAGAAATCATACAGTTTGCGCAAGTCGCAAATGGATTGCTATTGCCTATTATTGCAGGATTTTTAATTTGGGCAGTTAATAGATCTTCAATTCTGGGAGCTTATAAAAACTCAAAACTTCAGAATATTTTGGGTATAATCATTCTTATAATCACTATCTTTTTGGGAGCCAAAGGAATATTAAGTGTTTTTAAATGGAATTAAATGAATACTAAAATTAAAATAGATATTAATGCAGATGTTGGTGAGGGAGTGGAGAATGAAGAAGAACTGATGCCTTACCTGTCTTCTTGCAACATTGCTTGTGGAGGGCACATTGGTGATTTAAGCTCAATGGAAAAATCCGTTAGACTTGCAAAAGAAAATTATGTGACTATAGGTGCACATCCTTCTTTTCCTGATAAAGAAAATTTTGGTCGTTTAAACGTAGAGATTTCTGCTGCAGATTTATATGCTTCGCTTAAACATCAAATTAGAATGTTACAAACCGTTTTACATTCTCAAAAATTACAGTTGCACCATATAAAACCGCATGGAGCTTTATACAATCTTGCGGCTAAAGATGAAAAAACATCTCGAGTTATAATAGAAGTTATAAAAAGCATTTCAATACCCTTAAAACCTGTCTCTTATACACATCTCCGAGC
>CAJXVG010000180.1 GCA_913061495.1 uncultured Winogradskyella sp. | reverse complement strand
AGCCTCGGTCTCGTGGGCTCGGAGATGTGTATAAGAGACAGATCTAATTTATTGCGTTTTTAAATTTAGCTTCCCAATCTTCATAATTCCAAATGTTATCAGTATAATCTTTGGTTAATCTATTTTTGCCAAAGTTACTGTTTGTTCTTGCTAAGTTAAAAGATTCTATCCATGAATCGGTTTTTTCAACCTCATCAATTAAATAGGTTTGTTTTAAATTATGTAACACCTCTGGAACCGCTCCGCGATTTGAAGCTATGACTGCACTACCGCATTTTAGAGCTTCTATCATGGATAAGCCAAAGCCTTCTTCATAAAGTGTAGTAAATATATAATAGTTGCCAATTTGCAGATATAAAGCAACTTCTGTATTTTTTACTCTACCAACAGACCTTACGTTAATGTGGTCTATGGTTTGATTTGAACCAATGATTAGAATTTTGAGGTTTTCGACATTTCTGAGTAAATTTTCTGCCACGGATTTAAAAATGTGGAAGCCTTTTTTGGGACGGTCGTTTGCCATCCAAATGAGAATTTCGTCTGTTTCGGAATAGCCCATTCTTTTTCTTTCGTTTACGAATTCTGAAGCACGTAGAGGATAAAATAAATTTGAATTCACAGCATTGCCTACCACCATGGCTTTTGGAAAATTTTGATAGTTTAGTTTGCTTTTTTCAAGTCCTGTTTTTGATAGAAAAAGAATTTTATCAACTTCAGCAATAGTTTTTGAATCGATATTTAAATCGAAACCGTGGAATGAAAAGATTAATTGGACTTCACATTTCAGTTTGTGTTTTACGATAGCTATGGCTTCCAGTAAATGTGGGTCGTCCATAACCACTACTGTAAGCTTACTGTATTTTCTTGATAATTTCTTAAGCTGGTTTAAATAATCTGCTGCAACCCAATTGAGTAATTGAAATTTTCTTAATTGTTTTTTCCATATAAAGAATTTTCGTTTTTTGCAGTATATCGATTTTGAACCTTGCGAATTTGGAGATAAAATAAAGTCAAAAATTTTTGGGTTTTTTTTTAAAAAAAGATTCAGTCTTGTTGTCCAACTTCCAATCTTAATAGTTGGCAAACCAATATTGGATACTAAGACCTTGGCTGTTATTCTCATTAGTATTTTGTTTTTACTCCCTTTATCTTAAAATAAAATGATTTGAATTTAAAGAATAAAATTTTACGCAGTAGCTTGCCTATCTTAAATTGAAATTTAGATAATGGTTTAGCATCGGGAAGTTGACTCAATGCTTGAGTTTCTTTAGGCTGTGTTAATATTTTGTCTATTTTTTCTCGCATCCAAGGTTCGAAAGCGTTGCCTAAATGATAGGCATAATTACCTTTGGTTGCCAATCTTAAAAATCCTGCTTTATCATTAGGAAGGTCAAAATATCTATTTTCGCTTCCTCCAACTATTTTGTGCTGGCATACTTCTGGTGGTGCGCTTTTAAAGACCTCAGCTCGCAACGTTGCCACAAAATGCCCACAGCCAATGACTGCCGAATTTTGGCTGTTTGAAACCGTTAAATATTTTTCAAGATGAGTTTTATTGTACATCTCACGACTAATACTTTCTTGGAATTTGATAAGTCCTTCAGGATTTACTACATCTTCAAATTGGATTTTTCCTTTGAAAATCCCGTAGTAAATCGTGCTGTTAACAAATTCGCTTTTATAACCTAAACTACTTGGCACTGGTGAAACCATGCCGCTTTCGGGAAAATCTTTCAGAATACCTTCGACATTATTTTGCCAATTTGGTAAAAACATAACATCAGCATCCGAAATGGTGATTAAAGGTTCTAGATTACTTTTTACTGCGGAATAGATGGCATTTACTTTTCCTAAGTTGATTTTTGAATGTAAGAGTTGGTCAACTTCTTCGAGACCGTTATATAGTTCCTTTAGATAATCTTGGACTTCTTCACAACAGCCATTATCTATTAACGATATTCTTGTTTTATTATGAATTGTATATGATAAGGATTCTATGCAGAGTTTAAAAATTGTTAGTCCGTCTTTAAAATAATTTTCCTCCAGATTAGGGATGTAAACTGGTATGACAACTCGATGGTATGATTCTAAATCGAGCTTGTTGTTTTCCTTTTCTGGATTAACCCCTATTCTCATAAAAAATTACTTAATGACTTAAAGGTTTTGTTGAAAATTTAGACCCAATCGCTATTGTAGCATACATCTTTTCAAATTGCAAATTTCCTTTTATGGTGCTGTTCCATTTTTCTATAATTTCTCTTTCTGCAGTACGTCTGGTATCATCTAAAAAGATACAATAAGAATTTGCCAATTTAGACTGAACACTTAAAAAAGAAGGATACCTCGCATAAGCAGAAGTCGATGTACTTGGACCATCAACAATAACTAAATCTATATGGTCTAATTTGTCTAAAGCTTCTTCTAAAATATTATTATTGTACCAAACTTTATTGTCTTTAAACATAAATTCATGAACGTTGTGTTTTTCTAAATCTGCATTAACAAGGCTTAAACTTTCTGAAGCCTTATATTTTTTAACTTTATTATTAATTACTGTTTGCCATTCTTTGCTATTGTCAATACTAAGAATCTTTGTTCTAAGGTTATTAGTTTTGATAAATTGCGCGATAATTATGGTTGATATTCCAGAGCCAAACTCCACGATTTGTTTTCTGTCATTTAGCAAAATATCGTTTAAAATATGTATTATGGTATAAGGGTTTAGTGAAAAAGGTGTAAAAGGTAAATAAGAAAACTCAGGAAACAGTTTATGTATTATCTGCAAGGCATAACTATCATCATTACTTCTATGGATTTTATCCAAATCTGTTTTATAGTTGATAAACTGTTTGAGTTTGGTAAAATTCATTTTTAGATCTTTATTTAATGTAGAATTTTATCAATCTATCCAAACCTTCCTCTAATGATATTAACTCCCTATCTAAAAGCTGCATCATCTTTAAGGTGTCCGGACAACGTCTTGCCATATCTCCCTCTGGCAAAGCAGGTAAATGTACTATTTGTGATTTTGATTTTGTGAATTTAATGATACTTTGTGCCAGTTCCAAAATGGTCATTTCCTTATCGCTACCAATATTAATGACATCATTAACTAGGTTTTTGCTGTGCATTGCTTTTATGCAGGTATCCACATTGTCATCTACATAGCAAAACGAACGGGTTTGCTGACCGTCTCCGTAAATGGTAATATTCTCGTTTGCCATTGCTGCCTTTAAGAATCTTGGCACTACAAAATCATCACTTTGGTTGGGACCGTAAGTGTTGAAAAACCTAAAAATGGTGTATTCTAATCCGTATTCATCATAGTATGTCCTAAAAAACGCCTCTCCAACATTCTTCACAATAGCATAAGGTAATCTTGAATTTAAAGGTGTGGTCTGTTCGTTCTGTGGAATTTCAAAAGGTTCTCCATAAACTTCTGATGAACTTGAATAGAACACACGTTTGACACCTGTGTTCTTTGATAGCCCTAAAATATTTTTTATGCCTTCAATATCTTCTAAAACAGACATTGGGTTTTCTAAGGTTCTTGCTACTCCCACCACGGCTGCATAGTGAAATACATAATCAAAATTATAGCGGCCGAAAACAGGAACGACATCTTTGTAGTTATTAACATCTGCCTTTATGAAAACTACATTATTCAGCGCTGGTATTTTGTTTTTATTTCCAGTAGAAAGGTCGTCAATAATTACTACGGTGTTACTGCTGTCTTTAGCCAATTCCTTTGCCAAGGCACTGCCCACGTTACCTGCTCCTCCGGTGATTAAAACTTTGCTGTTGCTCATGTGGTTAATCGTTTTACGATCACTTTTATGGTGCGAAAGTTAACAATCCAAAATGGATTGAGCTTAAATAAATTAAATATTGTTTGAAATGGGTATTGTTTTATATGCTTTGCTTGCGAGAAGCAGAGGTTTAATAAAAGTTGGTTGTATTCTGTTTTTGTGATTTTTTTTTCTGAAAATTTTGATTTTAAAATAGCTTTTAAATGAATTGGGACATTCACATAAGGCTTCAAATCACTAGACATATTATTGCTATGCTTTCTATAATGTACCAAAGCCAAATCTTGATAATAAAATTTAGTATGAAATGAGCATCGAGTCCAAAACTCGACATCTGCAGCAGTTTGTGGCATTTCTGTATTAAAACAACCTACTTCATTTATTAAGGATTTTCTCACTACAGGTGTTGGCATCATCAGTGTCCAACTGCCCATCATCCTTAGTTTTACATCACCGTGTTTATCTTTTATGTCTCTTGGTCTTCCTACTGAGTTTCCTGTTTTTTCTCCGTTTTCATCTATAATATCGCAGTAACAATGTACCAGACCAAAATCTTTATTGTTTTCGAGAATGTTGATTTGTTCTTTAATTTTATTTGGTAACCAAATATCATCATCGTCCACAAAAGCTAAATATGTGCCTTTCGCTTTGTCCATACCAATATTTCTTGGTTGGCAAGGACCACCGCTGTTTTCGACTTTTATGTAATTGACATTCCCATAACCTTCGCACAATTGCGCTGCATCATCGTTTGGTGAACCATCATCTACAACAATGATCTCAATAGCTTTGTAAGTTTGATTGACTACGCTGTCTAGTGTTAATTTTAAATAATCAACACGTTTATAAGTTGGTATGATTACAGAAACTAATTCCAAAATTTCAACTTTTTTATTGCAAAATTTACATAGGCAGCTATTACAATTTTCATTTTACGCCACCATAAAACACCTTCTAATTTAGTCAAAGGTTTTAAATTTAAATATCCATTCCGCTTTCTGTTGGGCAATAAACAATGTTTTGCATAATGGGCTATAATTTCCTTTTGCTTTGTATTACTAGAGTTGAAATAGTTAACAAAATAACAATATTCAGTATAAATTTTTGTATTTATATTTTGATTGTTTTTTGCTGTTGTGGATTGTTTGTGCTGTCTAAAATAATTTAAATATTTATTGATAACTATAACCTCTTTATCTTGCAACAAATAATTATAAAGAAATATATCCGAGATTTGAATGTGCTGAAAAATAAAATCTGGTATGGTTTCTTTTGGTTTTCTGAAGACTACACTACTACCATTAGTAATTAATGGGTTTTGTGGCAAATCTTTAGTTACAATCTTTCCACTAAACGTTTGTATCTCATTTTTATTTAAATTTAATTTTGAAAAACGTTTGGAAGAGTCATATAGAAATTCACCATTATCATCCACATAATTGCTTGCCGTGAAAGCTAATACCGCATTTCTATTAGATTCTAAAGCCTTAACTGCCAACTCTAAAAAATTAGGTTCACAAAAATCGTCGGTTTCGGCAATCCAGATAAATTCAGTGGTTGAAAGTTCAATCCCTTTTTGCCAAGATTTGTAGCCACTGCCGGAATTTTTTTCATTTTTAATGAAATAACTAATTTTATCTGGATATTTATTAAAATAGCGGTCTAAAATATCTAAACTATTATCTGTAGAGTGGTCATCGATTAAAATAAGCTTCCAATCTTTGAAAGTTTGCTTAAAAATACTTTCTAGTCTTTGCTCTAAATAGGGAGCATGATTGTAACTTGGCAATATGATGCTAACACTTACCAATTCAAGTTGTCTTTTAATTTTTTCAATACTTGTAGCAGGAGCATAGATCGTTGACGCCTCTCTACATCATAATTTATATAATAAAAATCCATGCGATATAGTCATTAAAGTCCCAATTTAGTTTTAAATTTAAAATCACAAAAAGTGCAAAATCACAAATTGAATTATGCTATTATGCCACTTGGTGACTCTTTTTTTTTGAGTTGATATTTAAATTAATAAGCCACTGATGTTTAAATAGGCAAAATGGCTTATTATAAACATAAAGAGTATTAACTGTCTCTTATACACATCTCCGAGCCCAGAGACCGAGGCTGATCTCGTATGCCGT
>CAJXVG010000179.1 GCA_913061495.1 uncultured Winogradskyella sp. | reverse complement strand
GTAAGGAGTCGTCGGCAGCGTCAGATGTGTATAAGAGACAGATGTTATAAGGGTAAAAAAATAAATATTATCTTTAAAATAACTTTAAGCTCCTAAAAAAGTACTATAATTAAGCATGAAACAAAAAGACGCACACTTAAAGCGAGTCATAGTAGATTTTAAAAAATTGACACCAGAAATTCTGTCATTGTTAGTTGAAAAGTATCCAGATGGATATGATGACGACCAGATTATATCTTTCAAAAACGCAAAGAACGAAAGTATTGAAGCTGTTGAGGTAACAACAGAAGATACTAAGTATTTGGTTAAAGTCAGCACCAAGCTAGAGGTTACTATGGAGAATTATGACGAAGAAGATTACGAAGACTTTGAAGACGACGATCCAGATGCAGTTCAAGATCCCGAATTAGAACCAGGTGCAGAAGATGAAGATTTTGATTAAATTTTAGCTGAGCTAAAATATTTTTTCGTAATTTACTGTAGGTTAAAATGTTATGTTTTTAATGGTTGAATTATGGAAACAGCATTTCACATGTCTTTACCTTGTTTAAGTGTAACAGAAACAAAGAATTTTTATGTAAAAAGTATCGGTGCTTCTTTAGGAAGAACGGCAAAAACGTGGATAGATATTAATTTATTCGGACATCAGCTTACGTTTATTAAAGCTGAGAAGTTCAACTTTAATAATCCCAATTATGTTTTTGAAGGAAAAATTTTACCGTCCTTTCACTTTGGTGTTATTATAAAAGTTGAAACCTGGGGAGAAATATACGCTAAACTTAGTAATCAAAACTTAGAAGTGGTCACTCAAACCACTTTTTTAAAGGATAAAACAGGCGAGCATTTATCTTTTTTTATTACTGATCCTAATGGCTATATGTTAGAATTTAAAAGTTTTAAAGATGTAAAAGATATGTTTAAAGCTTAATTTTTAATGTAATTTTTTTAGAAAAATAGCTTATAATTTGTTTTAGGCCACGTGTAAATTTACAAAGGAGAATTTACTAAAAGCTTTCGGACTTGTTGTGGTAAAATTCCGAATACCAAAGATAAATAATAACTCAAAATTTTATCAGCAATGAAAACAAAGTCAATAGTTACATTAACAGTTTTGTTCTTTTCTTTTTTATTATTTACATCCTCTAAAACTATACAAGAAAAAGAAACCTTTGAAGGAATATATGACGGAAAAGAGGATTACGGTTATAACTTTATAGGAATAGATGAAGAAGGAGATGAGTTTACTATGACATTTCATGGTATTGACGAAACCATATTATCATCTTTCGATTTTAAATCCGAAAAACTAGTGGGATCTAAATTTATGGTGACCTACACAACTAAGACAGTTGTGAATAAAGACGAAGATGGCTACGAAGATGAGGAAGAAATTTACTCCATAGTGGCATTAAAAAAACTATAAAAGTTTTTAAATTTAAGAACTGGCCAACTTTTTTGAGTTGGCTTTTTTTGTAGAATCTTTTTTATAAAACAACTCCCAAATAAATACAGAAAAAACAATAACGTATTCTACGCCAACAATCCAAAGATTCTCAGAGTTTTCAGCATTTGAGTAGGCCATATAGCTTAACACTATAACTAAGGACCATATTAGTGGAAACTTATAATTAGTAAATACAGAGAAAATTACTAAAGTTGCAATATACCATGGATGAACCGTTGTACTCAAAAAAAGATAGAAAGTAAAAGCCAATAGCATGGATGAAATCAAATTGGGTATTGAATCATTATTTCTCATAAAGGATAGTCCTAGAATAATAAGAAGAGCAATTAGAGGTAATACCTTTCCTATAATAGCAATTTCATTATAACCAGTTATGCCGTAACCAATGGCACGAGCGAGATAATAAATACTGGCGTTGAATTCAAAATTTCCAAACCAGAGTCCAACGGTTTTAGAGTAGTTAGTGACAAATTCCACTGAGAAAAAAGGGAGAAACAGAAGTAAAGTTGTTGCTAATACTATTCCATAAAATGAAATTAACCGCAATAAACCTTTCTGATGTTTTTGTGGTTCAGCATCCTCACTTTTCACAACAGGTTGATTTAAAGTTTTTGCAACAGAATTTCTTTTAGGCTTATTTATAAACCACCAAAAAAAGAGAGGTAAAAACATTAAGGGAATAAGCTTAACAGAAATAGAACAAGCAAAGATTACTGCAGCCCACTGCCATTTGCCTGAACGAAGCAGATACAAACTCCATATTAAAAAGAAAATCATTACTCCTTCAAAATGGAGATTACCTGTTAATTCAATAATTATAAACGGATTTAAAATGTACCAAAAAATATGTTTTGAAGGTAATTTTAATCTCTCTAAAAGCTTTTTCCCAAAATACAGTGTACCAATATCTGCAGCAATAATAATTAAGCGCATTCCAATTACAGAACTCAAAATACTTTTTCCAGGAAATAGATTTCCTATTACAAAAAACAGTTGGTGTAAAGGTGGGTAATTGCTGAAATGAGAAGCGCTTAGTTCTCCCATTCCATTATATAATTCTATTTGATTTGGAAAACCCGAAAGTATTCCCAGCTCCATTTGAAAATCTGGTGTAGTTAAGTATGGGTTAAAGCCAATCCTAATCATTTGACCATCCCAAATAAAGCGGTAGAAATCCTGTGATAAATTGGGAATAGAAAATATAAAGCAAAGCCTAAATGCTATTGAAGCAATTACCAAAAGCCTAAAATAAAATCCTGATGTTTTAAACAGCTGTGATGTAAAGACAAATAGAACTATGTAGAGCGTTAACAGTTTGGTGACATCTGTTCTTGCCAAATCATAAGCAAAAGCAGAGTAAAAACCACAGCTCAATACAATGAAGAGAAGGGGGATTTTATGGTATTTAAATAAATTAGAAACCCATTGCATAGATTCAAAGATACATAGAAACTAAACCTTTGAACTAAGCGATTTAAAAAAGACATAACCAAAACCTATGAAAAGCATTAAGTGAAAAGGAAACAGTCCAAAATCACCACCTTGGTCACCAACTACAAATGCACTGTACAAACCAAATCCAAAATAGAGCATCAAAATACCTTCAATTACAACATGTGGAGAAAGCTTTTTCCTTAAATACTTATTGCCTTTCCAAGAATCTCTAATGGTGCTGATATTAAATTTAGGTGTTCTTACAAACTCACTTCGTTTTCCTATGTGACCTTCAATAACAGCAATTGAATTGTGAAGTGAAAAGCCCATTGCAATTGAAAAAAATGTAAAAAACATACCAGTAAAACCAAAGAACTTTTTAAAGCCACTTCCATAAATACTTCGGTACATAAACCAATAGCATACAAAGAAAATGATAGTACTCATTACAAAGAAACTCATTACATAAAAGTAATTTCTTAAATGCTCATATTCATTCTTAATGTATAACATAGGGATACTTAAAATAGCAACCGTAAATATGCTTAAAAACATGGTACTGTTTAAGAGGTGAAGTAAACCGTGGACTTTTGTTTTAATCGAAATATTATCGGATTTTAAAACACGCCAAAGCATTTTTCTAAAGTTTTCGGCTCCACCTTTATTCCAGCGAAATTGTTGTGAACGTGCAGCACTAATTACCACAGGTAACTCAGCTGGAGTTTCAACATCTTCTAAATATTTGAATTCCCAATTCTTTAATTGTGCTCTATAACTTAAATCTAAATCTTCGGTTAAAGTATCTCCTTCCCAATTTCCTGCATCAAGGATACAGTCTTTTCTCCATACACCAGCAGTACCATTAAAATTTATGAAATGACCTTTGCTATTTCTTCCAACTTGTTCTAATGTAAAATGGGCATCTAATGCAAAAGCCTGTATTTTGGTTAGCAAGGAATAATTTCGGTTAATATGTCCCCAACGTGTTTGAACCACTCCTATTTTTTTATTCTTAAAATAAGGAATGGTACGTTTTAACCAATTAGGTTTTGGTAAGAAATCGGCATCAAAAATGGCAATGAATTCACCTTTAGCAATTTTCAAACCTTCTTTAAGTGCACCTGCTTTAAAACCAGATCTGTCTGTTCTGGTAATATGCTTTATATCTAGGCCTGTTTCAGCAAGTTTTTCAATGTGTTTTTTTGTGGTTTCAATAGTTTCATCTGTTGAATCATCTAAAACCTGAATTTCCAACTTCTCTTTTGGATATTCTAAAAGTGCAATATTATCCAACAAACGATCCATTACGTACATTTCGTTGAATACCGGAAGTTGTATGGTTACATAAGGAACCTCATCTGGATTGGAAAAGTCAAAAGTGTCACATTCCTCACTGCATTTTTTGGAGGACAAATAATTGTAAAGCAAATTTAGTTGTGCTAAGGAGTACATAAAAATAAGTACTATGGCAACAGTATAAACTGCTATTATAATTGATTCGAGAATCATCTTTTTAAACTATATTTAAAAATCCAACCTAGGATTTTAACGCCTGCAAAGATAGCTCCTTTTATGGTACCTGAAACTTTTGAGACACCTATTCTGTTTCTATAATTTACTGGAATTTCAGTATATTTTAAGTTTTTCCGTAATGCCTTAAGTTGCATTTCAACCGTCCATCCATAGGTTTTGTCTTCCATGTTCAGACTTAAGAGTTTTTCGTATTTAATAGCTCTAAAAGGTCCTAAATCTTTAAATTTTGAATTAAAGAAAACAGCCATTAATTTAGTAGCGAGCCAATTACCAAATATTTGAGGAACTGTCATTGAACCTTCTTGTCTCAAATTTTTAACACGAGCACCAATAACAAAATCAAAATCCTCTTCTAAAATCGGTTGAACTAGTTTTGTCAATTCTTCAGGATAATCGCTATAATCACCATCAATAAACACTACAATATCTGGTTGTTTATTTTGTGTAGCTATATATGCTAAACCTTTTAAGCATGCATAGCCATAACCTTTTTGGGTTTCAACCAAAACAGTTGCACCAGCATTAGCTGCGTTTTGCTCAGTTTTATCTGTTGAATTGTTGCTAACCACAATAATTTCATCAACAAACTCTGGAATATCTCTAATGACTAAAGGAATTGAATCCTCCTCATTGTAGGCAGGAATGATAACTTTTATAATTGGCATTTAGCTAGTTTGAAGGTGCAAAAGTACAATTGAAAATGTTATTATTAGATAGAAAATTGAAGCATAAGTATTATTTAGAGCTTTCCTATATGGATTTAATTTCCTGTTAGCTAAAATTCAATACTACTTTTGGTTTACCAAATCCATTAAGTCCACATCATTTCCTAATAAAATTTCGTTGGAGTTAATTCTACCTTTCATAGAATCGTTTTCTAACTTTAAAACTCCTCGTGGACAAACCGCTGAGCAAATGCCACAACCAACACAGCTAGAGCGTATTATGTTTTCGCCTTTTTGTGCATAAGCTCTAACGTCTATTCCCATTTCGCAGTAAGTAGAACAGTTACCACAAGAAATACATTGACCTCCATTAGTCGTAATTCTAAATCTTGAAAACAAGCGTTGCTGAAAACCAAGAATTGCTGCCATAGGGCAACCAAATCGGCACCAAACACGGTTACCGAATATTGGATAAAACCCAGTGCCAATAACACCAGAGAATATAGCACCAATTAAAAAACCATATGTAGATCTCAAAGTTTCCGCTTTAAATAAAAACAAATTAGAACCATTAAAATAATGCATGCCCAACAGTACTAAAATAATTACAAAATAGCCTATAGCACCATATTGGGCATCTTTAGCCAATTGATCTCTTTTAAAAATCATTGCCAAAGCAAAAACTAATGTCAGTATTACGGCCACACTGATAAGAAATGTACTTTTTGTTAACCAGTATTTACTACTGTCGTCTCCCAAATAAGAGTAAACAACAGCCGTAGTCATTAAAACCACAAACACCACAACGCTATGTACAACCTGTCTCTTATACACATCTGACGCTGCCGACGACTCCTTACGTGTAGAT
>CAJXVG010000178.1 GCA_913061495.1 uncultured Winogradskyella sp. | reverse complement strand
TACGAGATCAGCCTCGGTCTCGTGGGCTCGGAGATGTGTATAAGAGACAGAATTACAGGTGGTACAAAAGGAATAGGATATGGTGTTGCCGAAGCATTACTAAACAAAGGCTTAAAAGTCGTAATTACAAGTAGAGATAAAACTGCAGCAGATGATGCAGCTAAATCTTTAGCATCTGAAACAAAGACTACAGGATCCATAATCGGAGTCCAAGCTGATGTAAGGCAATTAGCCAGTCAAAAAGAAGCTGTAAATCAGGCGATAAGTACATTTGGACAGTTAGATATTGTTGTTGCTAATGCAGGTGTGGGACATTTTGGAAGTATTGAAGAATTAACTTC
This sequence comes from uncultured Winogradskyella sp., assembly GCA_913061495.1. Classification (GTDB taxonomy): domain Bacteria; phylum Bacteroidota; class Bacteroidia; order Flavobacteriales; family Flavobacteriaceae; genus Winogradskyella. Next base: position 5,651 of record CAJXVG010000178.1, on the reverse strand, counting down.
AGAACAATGGAATGATGTAATTGATACTAATCTTACTGGTGTATTCAACTCAATAAAAGCTAGTGTAGATGCGCTTAAAATATCTAAAGGCTATTATATTACGATATCTAGTTTAGCAGGCGAAAATTTCTTTGCAGGTGGTTCTGCGTATAACGCCAGTAAATTTGGTGTAACCGGATTTACGCAAGCGGTTATGCTAGATTTACGTAAGTATGGAGTAAAAGTAAGTACTATAATGCCAGGTTCTGTTTCTACACATTTTAATGGTAATGAGCCAAGTGAGAAAGGAGCATGGAAAATTCAGATTGAAGATATTGGAGAATTGGTTGTAGATTTATTAAAAATGAACCCAAGAACGTTGCCAAGTAAGATTGAAGTTAGGCCAACAACTCCACCGAGTAAATAACGAGTGAATAATTAGAAAAAAAGCCGACTTCAATGTGAAGCCGGCTTTTTTTGTTAATCTACCACATTAATCCTTATTCCATCACTATGACTGCTAAATTCAGGTGCGTACATACTTTGAATGGTACTAATGCCATTGCTCATGTCACCAGAATTATTTACACGTAAATCATATTCAAAAATATAAACACCTTTAGGTAAATAATCTATAAAGAAATTTGTTGTTGCATCTTTGGTGCTTTCATAATAACCTAAACCATCTTGCCTTTTGTACTGCGACAATACATTTACAGGTTCAAATCCGGCAGCACGCATGTCTTTTAAATGAATAAATTCCATACTACGATAAGTACGTAGCTCAATTCTAACTCTAACTAAATCACCAATCTTTAATTTAGTTTCAGAAGTAATTTCAGAGATTTCTTCACCTTTATCTGTATTGGATTTTAGAAAAAGTGTCTTGCTTAATTTCAACGGAGTTTCAGCTGATGTAATTTTATCTAAATCTTCAAAATATTGCCAGTACATAGCTCCCCAAGTAATACCTTCACCTTTTTTGGTTATTGTAACATCTGCCATTTCTGGTTGTATTTCAGAACCAGTCCAAGATGTTTTATAATAGCCAGTACCAGCCTCAAGTTTTACATCTTCTAAAGTCGAAGGTGAAATGGTTTCATCACCTACTTTTACATCTACCATTTCTGTAACACTCAACCAGTCACTTCCTTGTAATAACAACGCATATACTGCTTCCGTTGTAGCTTTTGTAGTTTTCCAACTATTGGTCTGTTTGTTTTTAAGTAACCAGATTTTTAGGTTATCGATATCTTTTAGATTTTTGGCTTCACTCTGAATACCATTACCAACTTCGGCAAAAGCTTCAATCATTAAGGCTTGGGTTTCAATTGGTGCTTGATACCATAACCAAGAATTGCTATTGACTTTCCAGTACATTCCTAATTCCTCTGACGTAATACTATTCTCTTTTACAGATTTTAAAATTTCATTAGCCGTTTCAGAATTATTCATTCTTTTCATGGTTAAAGCCATTAGTCCTTTGGCATAAAGCGAACGTTTTAACCAGTATTTTTTAATCTGACTTTGGTAATACGTCATTATTTTTTCGACCTCGTTTGAAGGTTTTAATTCAGGATAAAAACTGCGGACATACAAATAATGTAACTGCGTGTAGGATAAATGGTCTTTAGATAAATCTACATCTTTATTGTATTTTTTTAAGTCATTATATTCCTTTACAAATTTTGAATCTAAATATTGAATGGCATTTGTTATCATTTGAGATTCTTCGCTGTCGCTCTGAATGACATTGAGCTGTTTTAAATGTCCAAAACCAGCAATAATATGTTGTGTGATGTAACGGTTATCTCTGCCACCATTAAACCATGGCCATGCACCAGAATCGTATTGATTGTTTTTTAGTTTTAGCATGGCAGATTTTAACTCGTTATTCATTTTGTTTAAGTCGAATAACAAACCGATCCTCTTTTTCTGTTCGGTTTCGGATTGGGCATCGCGTAGCCAAGGTGTTTCTTCTATTAAAATAGATTTTAATTCTTCATTTTTTTCAAGATTACTTAACAAAGCGTCTGTAGATTTCCATTGATTAAAAACAGCTTCAATCCTAGGATTAGATTTTACGATATGTTGCGCCAATGCGTTAGCGTAGTATCTTGCAAAGGTCTGCTCGTTGCAATCGTATGGATATTCCATTAAATAAGGCAAAGCTTGTACGGCGTACCAAGCAGGATTTGAAGTCATCTCCAAGGTTAACTTATGATTGCTTAATGTTGTTGAGGTGTTGTTTTTCAGCTTATATAAAGTAAACGTCTTTGTTTCGTTAGATCTAATCCACATTGGTAAGGTTTCTGTAACCAACATTCTGTTACTTAAAACAGGTAAAGCATTTTGCTCACCATCACTAAAATCACCAGCTTTTGCAATGACTTTATATTGTACAGCTTGTATATTCTTCGGAATATTTAGTGACCAGCTAATTTGTGTATTTCCTTTTGCATCAACACTAAAGTTTGATGTATTATCGTCGTTAGATAATTTACTGTCAATAGATTCGCCAGACACTGCATCCGTCAACTCTAATCTCCCAACACCAGACAACGCTTTGTCCGTGAGGTTTGCAATTTTTGTGCTGATTGTTATAGTATCTCCTTCTCTTAGAAAGCGTGGTGCATTAGGTATTACCATTAACTCTTTTTGGGTCACTGTTTCTAATTGCGTCACCGCACTTTCTAAGGTTTTGGTGTGCGCCAATAATTGTAGTTTCCATTTGGTTAATGCCTCTGGTACTGTAAAATTGAAGCTCACATTGCCATTTTCATCTGTTTTTAAATTTGGAAAAAAGAATGCGGTTTCGTTTAGGTTTTTACGGATTTGGATGATGTCTGTTTCAGCTTCTTTATTAGGAATTATTTTAGCTTTATTCATTGAAAAAGCATATTCAGGATCTTCTAAATTGTCTGATTCTGTGAATTTTCCTCCTTCAATAAAATAAGCAGTATCACTTTGACTTTCTGATTCAACCTTATCTTCAACTACCATAACAGCTTCTGATACTGGAATAGCAGAATTTTTAGCTCTCCACATATTACGATTATTCCCAAAATAGAACCCAAACCAATTCAAACTATCATAATTTTGATATGGATAACTCGGAATACTTCCAAAACCATTATATAATCTAAAATTGGTGGTGTTAAAGCTTTGTGTAGAATTTCTATTTATTCTTGCATAATAAGACTGGCGGTTAATAGGCTTAAAGCTCCAATTATGACTCTTAAATTCATCCAATGACGCATCATACATACTTGCTAAAAGTTCTGCGGAGACTTTATCTCCTTTAGGTCCTTTTATTTTAAAACTCCAAGATTCGTCTTGTCCAGGCTGTAATTTATCTCTAAACGTTGTGGTTTCAATTTCTAAATCGGTTTTTGGGTATGACACGTTAATTCTTGTGCTTTGTGTGTGATAATAATTGAAAGCAGCAAAACTTGTGTGAACGATAAAACCTCCCAAATCATTTTCTGAAATAGGTATAATGATGGTTTCTTTAGAATTGTTGAGCGTTACTAATTGTGTTAAAATGATTTTTTGGTTTTTTTCAATTTCAACAGTAACTATAATATTCTTTGCAGCCGAACCAACGGTGAGTTTTGCCATCGAGTTAGCTTTGTAACTATCTTTATCTAATTGCAATTTAAATAATTGATTGTCAGCAACTGTTTTGTCGTTATCACTAAACAGTGATGTGTAAGCTTCAGCCTTTACATTTTGTCCAAACTTGTCTTTGCTTTCAGTGACAATAATATACGCGCCAGATTTCCATTTTTTTAAATTTTTGAGACTAAGGGTTTTTCGTTTTTCTGTATCAAAATTTGTACTGAAAACCGCTTCTCCCTTTTTCCAATTATTTAATTCGTCTTCGTTGTTATAAGAATCATGCGGAAATAAAGCTTTAAATTCGGTTTTAGAAAGTGTCTGATAATCTGGTGCATTCCATGATCGTGATCGTAAAACGTTATTTGGTGCCTGTAGTTTATAGATTTTTAATACACCTTTTGTGGGTGCAAATTCCCCATTTAGGTTTTTAGATTCAATTGTGATTTCGCTTTCATTTTTAGTTTTATCAATTTGCTGAGGTGCTACAATGTTAAGTATCATAGCATGATAGCCTACATTAACTATTGTGGTCACAGAACGTGTTTCTCCGTTAAGGTCTGTAACATCTGCGGTCACTTCATAATTAAAAATCGGTAAACTATCTTTTGAAACGCTTTCATCTGGTATGGCTTTAAACATAATATCAAACTCACCTTTAGCATCCGTTTGAGTTTCCCCAAAAGCAATTTCTTGTGGTTCGGAATTAAAATAAGGTCGGCTCCAATAATACCAACTCGGATAGCGAACTTGTCGTTTTACACGATATACTACTTTGGCGTCAGTAATATTGCTTCCCGCAAAAGCCACAGCTTTACCTTTAACCGTTATACTATCCTTCACTTTGAAAGTTTCGGTTATGGGTTGAAACTCAGGCTTGAATTTTGGACGTTTATATTCTTCTACTGAAAAATTGGTGTAACCATAATTACCACAAAACATATCGATAGTATAATTGCCTGTGAGGCCATCGTTTGGTAAAATAAACTCTCCGTTTATAGAACCAAATTCATTAGTCTTAAGTCTAAGTTCGCTAACGACTTCTCCGTTAACGTTTTTAAGTCTAATTTTTGCTGCTTCATTACTATTTACATTAGTTTTTTCACCCTCTTTGAAGGTTGCAATGCCCTTAAAATAAACAGTTTGTCCTGGTCTGTAAATACTTCGGTCTGTAAAAAGGAAGTTTTTGTATTGTGTCTTTTTCTCCTGATTTTGCTCATAGATTCTACCTATATAGTAATTTCCAAAATAACCCATTTCATTATTGAAAACCGCTTTAATATCAAGATTGCTGTATGTTGCACTTGATTTTTTAACTTCAAATTTGCCGAAGCGATTGGTTGATTTAGTTTCGGTGGATTTGCTATTTCTGTTTGTGGTAAACGTAATATTGATTTCAGCATCAACAATAGGTTTTCCGTTGTTTCGGTTAATTAATTGATAGCTTACGACATTATTCAATCGGCTTTCAATCAATGCTAAATCCGTAACTTGAATGTGGCTTACTGCAAATACGTTATTCCCTTTTTGTGTTGAAGACTTGATAAGGTATAGACCATTTTTGAGTTTTGGTATTACAATTTCTGTGCTATGTTCCTGGTAATCTCCTTCAGTTTTTAAATTTGAAGTGAAAGTTTTAATTGGGTTTTTGCTATTAAAAAAGCTGGCTTTTTCGTCTGCTCTATAACTGGAATTATAGGTTTCTAGTTGTGATTCCGAAACCTTGTAAATTTCAAAATTTAGAGTTTCTAAATTTTTATAGGTCACTAAAAGTCGCGATGGCTTATCAACAGAAATAAATTGCTCTGCTTGTAATCTTATATTTGGCTGTGAAATTTGCTGTTTTAAAACAGCACACTTTTTTGCAGCATCACTTTGAGGAAAATCTGAAATAACTTTGCTGCAAAGAGCAACTGCTTTTTTTAATTTCCAACGGTGTGTTTTACTGTTTTCATTAGAAAATCTATCGAAACTATTGCCTTGTTCTTGATAAACTGAAGCAATTTCAAAATCATAAAGTCCAGAAAGTGCTGAACTGCCTAAAGCATCTGAAG
>CAJXVG010000177.1 GCA_913061495.1 uncultured Winogradskyella sp. | reverse complement strand
TCTACACGTAAGGAGTCGTCGGCAGCGTCAGATGTGTATAAGAGACAGATTGTCATTTAATAAAATTTGTCCATTCTAGTAAACCTCAAAGTTGAAAAAAACTAAGATTTGTTGTTTAACATCATTTAAAAAATAAGTTCTTATTTACTTTTAAATTAACCGATTCATCTCAATCAATCTCTTTAAAAAAACTTTTACTCCACAATTAGTGTATAGGTTTTTGAAGTGCTTTCCTCACAGATAGGACTTTCCGTATCATTGTACTGTTCTCCAAATGGCCCTTCAACAAAAAGATAAACAGTAAATTTAAAGGTTCCGGTTTCCTCTGGAGTGCCTTCTATACTAATAGTTCTAAAATTAACAAAGTAATCCATACCCATTGGCAAACCTTCAACTTCAAAATAATAATCGTAATCATCATCGCGTGGCTCGTTATTTATTTCCGCTCTTAAATCAGAATAATAGTAATCGTCAATAGTGGCAATAGGGAAAGTTTTATTATCTAATTCCGCACTTTTGGGAATAAGGCAATTTAATCCATCCTCACAGCTAGAAAATAAAAACACAAAAATTATAATTGAAAGTTGTTGATGTATTTTTCATGATAGAAGATTTTAAAAAATACCTCAAACAGTGTACCAAGTATTAAAGTTTATAATGGTTCATCAATAGTTTTTCATATACCTTATCTGGTAACACTCGCTTCAATACTATTGAGAATTTCTGCATAAAAGCGCCTACTTTATAATGTACCTTAGGTTTTTTAGTTTCAATGATTTTATAAATGGCTTCTGCCATTTGTTGCGGATCGCTACCTTCGTCTACGTGCTCATCCATCATTTTCAACGTATTGCCATAAGTCGCTTTGTATGGTGAATTTTCTAATACTGGAGCGTGATAACGACCAGCTGCAATATTGGTTGCAAAATCACCAGGCGCTACGTTGGTCATTTCTATATTAAAACCTTTAACTTCCATCCTAAGCGCTTCTGTTATCAATTCTAATGCACCTTTACTGGCACTATAAACACCTCTATATGGCAAACCCATATAACCTGCAATGGAAGTTACATTTATTACCAATCCAGATTTTTGAATTCGCATTGTAGGTAAGATTGCTTTTATAACATTGATTGGCCCAAAGAAATTGGTCTCAAAATTACGTTTGATTTCACTATCCGGAATTTCCTCTATAGGTCCCGTAATGCCTGCACCTGCGTTGTTTATTAATACATCTATTCTATTTTCCTGTTTCAAAACTTCAGAAATACATGTAGAAATAGTTTTGGGTTTTGTAACGTCTAATGCTACAATGGGAAATTTACTTTCTGGATAGTTTTGGGGATTTCTACTTGTACCATAAACCACAAAACCTTTAGTTTGAAGAAACTCACCAACAGATTTTCCAATTCCTGAAGATCCGCCTGTTATTAAAACTACTTTAGACATAGTGTAATGAAATTATTGTGGCAAAATACAAATTATAAGGAGACTTTTGGGTACAAAAAAAGGCAAGCTACCTACATCACACCGCTACGACCGCTTACCTTTGCTGCGTTCCCGCCCTGGAGGATTCAACAGGAGCTGGTTGTGTAGGACTTGCCGGCTGCAAAGATACAATCTTTTAATAATTTAACAATGGTTTTTAAACTGAATTTTATTTAATAACTTGCTCAAAAATCATTAATAAAATATGTATTCGTCTAAGTATATCATTCTCTTTTGTTTAAGCCTGTTTTTAATTAATTGTAATAACAATGAAACTCAAAAAAGCAGTTTAGCTATTGCTACAAACTCAAAAACATTTACCCTTGGAGACACTTTAAAACTGTCAATTAAAAATCCAAAACAGTTGGATATAACATCCACAACGTACCTACTAGATGGTAAAAATGTTAATGAAATAAGTAAATTAAGTGAGGTAACCTTAGGCGAAAAGGAACTTATGGCTAAAGTTGAAGTGAATGGAAAAACCGAAACAATTTCTACTTCAATAAAAGTGTATAACAATAAAATTCCTTCCATATATACATATGAAATTGTGAACACTTACCCACACGATATTACCTCTTACACACAAGGGTTAGAGTTTTTTGAAGGTGAACTTTACGAAAGCACAGGTCAGAAAAAAGAATCTAAACTAAGAAAAGTGAATTTTGAAACAGGGGAAGTTTTAAAAAACATAGATTTGAATGACTCTTATTTTGGAGAAGGTTTAACGATTTTAAACGAAAAAATATATCAATTAACATGGCAAGCAAATACGGGTTTTGTTTATGATGTTGATTCGTTTGAAAAACTAAGCACGTTCAAATATGGCAAAAGCAAAGAAGGTTGGGGACTTTGTAATGATGGCAAAAAACTTTACAAATCTGATGGGACAGAAAAAATCTGGATACTTAACCCCAAAAATCTCACTGAAGAAGGATTTATAGAAGCTTACACAGAAAAAGGAAAAATACCTAGTCTTAATGAGTTAGAATGGATCAATGGGAAAATTTACGCCAATATTTATCAAAAAAATGGTGTTGCTATAATCAACCCAAAAAATGGTGGTGTTGAAGGTGTCGTGGATTTTTCGCCTTTAAAAAAATTAGTAAAACAACACGATGAATTAGATGTACTTAATGGAATTGCTTACCATCCCAAGCGAAACACTATTTTTGTAACAGGTAAAAATTGGGATAAACTTTTTGAGGTTACTATTAAGAAAAAGTAATTTGTAAATGCAATCATTCCAAAAAAACATTATAGTTTCAAAAGACGATTTAGATCACCTAAATCATGTAAACAATGTACGTTACGTACAATGGGTACAAGATATTGCTGAGGCACATTGGTTTAAAAATACCACTCAAGGAATTAGGAACCAATATTTTTGGGTACTTATAGAGCATCATATTAAATACAAAGGAGAAGCCGTTTTAGGAGACAAATTGCAACTTAAAACCTACGTTTCAAAATCTGAAGGTGTAAGTTCTATCAGACATGTTGAAATTACAAACACCTCCAACAACAAACTCATTGTAATTTCAGAAACCAAATGGTGTTTTATGAATGCAGAAACCAAAAGACCTACACGCATCACTGAAGAAATAGCATCACTCTTTGATTAACATTTCTTTAGGTTAAAGTTTTTTTAATATCTAAGTCAACTTCAAATTAAAAGGTTTCCTTTATCGCATCAATCAATAGAATGCGACACTCACTACTCATTTTTCTTTTACTTACTTCATCGTATGCTCTTAATTCCCAGACTTTAAGCGCTAAGGTTTACGATCAAACTACAACCGTTAAGGGAGCCAAAGTTTATAATAAGTCCCAAAATAGCATTACAGCTACCAATGAAAATGGCGATTTTAAAATTAGAGCTAAAATAAATGATACCATTTCTATTGAATCCCTTTTTCACGAGCCAAAAACGATAATCCTTAAAGACATTCATTTTGGAAATGACATCGTTTTTGAAGTCAAGAAAATAGTTAACGAACTTGACGAGGTTGAAATTAAAGAACGGCCGAAAGAACTAGAATTTAAGGAAGAAACTTATAATACTGAACTTCAGAATTTAATAAAGGAGGACATGAAACGTAATCCTGAGCTCTATGCTCCTCCTGGTGCGACATATGGTGTTGATTTTTTCGCTCTTATAGGTATGGTTGTAAAATTATTTAAACGAAAGGATAAATATAAAGCTCCTGTTTACAAACCTGTAACTTATGAGCAGCTAGATTCCTTAAACCGTAAAAGTTTCTTTTTTAATGATCGTTTATTTGAAGAAAATTTAAAAATCCCAAAAGACAAAAAAGCACTATTTCTTGAGTTTTGTGCTGCCAAGCAAATCAATTCAGAGCTATTGAAAGAAAAAAACAAAATGGAATTACTTGAAGAATTGGTGGTTAACAGCCAACTGTTTTTGATTCTGCTAGAGGAATATGGAGAAGCAAATGCTACTAAAGATTAGACTTTAAAAGTATAAATAGGCTTTGATACTAAATCCTAACTTCAAAAGTTATATTTTTAAGCCTTAATTATATTTACCTTTTATGAAGCGACTGCTCACTTTTTTTATTTGTTTCGGAATTTTGATATTTTGGAGTTCTTGCAGAAACGATTTTGAATTCTCTCCAAGTACCGGAAATCTTGAGTTTGCCAGAGACACTGTTTATCTTGATACGGTTTTTACCAATATTGGCTCCAGTACATACAATCTAAAAGTTTATAACCGAAGTGATGAGGATATCACTATTCCAACAATTCAATTAGAAAACGGAGTCAATTCATTCTATAGGATGAATGTAGATGGTTCTACGGGAGATGTAGGCAGTGCTACAGAAGGCAAGTTCTTTGAGAATGTAGAGCTTTTGGCAAATGATAGTTTATTCATTTTTATTGAGACAACTATTGATATATCTACCCAACCAACTTTAGAAAATCAGTTCCTCTACACAGACCGTATTTTATTCGATTCTGGCAATAACCAACAAGATGTAGATTTGGTTACTCTAGTCAAGGATGCTGTATTTATTTTCCCGAGTAGAGATGAAAATACCGGAATTGTTGAAACCTTAACTTTTGATGTTGATGGTGACGGCATGGATGACGAAACAACATTACAAGGCCGTTTTTTAGAACCTGAAGAATTGACCTTTACTAATGAAAAACCTTATGTTATTTATGGTTATGCAGGCGTTAATAACGGACAAACCCTAACGATGGAAGCTGGAACTCGTGTAAACTTTCATGCAGATTCCGGAATAATTGTTACCAACGGAGGAACATTAAATATTAACGGAGAGCTCAGCAATGATCCAGAAGCTTTAGAAAATGAGGTGATTTTAGAAGGAGATCGATTGGAGCCTTTATTTGAAGATGTACCTGGACAATGGGGAACCATTTGGCTTTTTGATGGAAGCACCAATAATACCATTAATTATACCACTATAAAAAATGCTACTATTGGAGTTTTGTCTGAAGGCAATCAAAATGAACCAACGGACAAACTAACCATTAATAATACACAAATCTATAATTCCAGTAGTTTCGGAATTTTAGGACGTGCTACATCTATCGCTGCAGAAAATGTGGTAATTAATAATTCTGGTCAATCCTCTTTTGCTGGTACTTTAGGCGGAAAATACAATTTTACACACTGTACCATTGCCAACTATTGGAACAATAGTTTTAGGCAGTTCCCTGCCCTACTTTTAAATGACTTTGTGTTGGATGAAAACGGAAATGCAGTAACTAATGCCCTAACTGAAGCCAACTTTAATAATTGTATCGTTTACGGTAATGATAACCCTGAATTTTTATTGGAAAATGAAGGAGATGTTTTCAACTTTAAGTTTACAAATTGTTTACTGCGCTTTAATAACGAAAATCTTGAAGGCTCTGGAAATTACGATTTTGATGATATTGTTTTTTATGAAGGAAACGTTTTCAATCAAGATCCAGACTTTGAAGACCCTTTTGAAAACTTGATGCGTATTGGTGAGGATTCTGAGGCAAATGAAATTGGAAGTCCAGATTTTATAGCTCAAGTTCCAAATGATATATTAGGAGAAGCTAGAACTTCACCACCTGATACTGGTGCTTATGAAAGCACAATTTTTGAGGAAGACTAAAAAATTGGTACCAAATATTAATTGTTTGAGATTTCTAAAAGTCATTTTTTTATTTCAGAGGAAAATTATATTAGTAGCTGCTTTTATCTCAATGGCGTTTAGTATATTATTTGGTTCAAAACTTAGTGTTTTTGGAATAAGTTTTTTGGTTGTCACTCCATTTTTTCACTTCTTTTTTTACGATGTAAAGAATAAAAACCAATATTTCTTTTATTACAATTTAGGAATCAATAAAAGCACCCTTTGGGCTTCAACGATTATCATTGGACTCATTAACCTATTAATTTGTTTAACGCTATGAGTCAACTTCATGTAGATAGTGTTTCTAAAGCCTATAACAATAAAGTAATATTAAGTGATGTTTACTTAAATTGTAAAATTGGTGAAATCAAAGGATTAATTGGGCGTAATGGCTGTCTCTTATACACATCTCCGAGCCCACGAG
>CAJXVG010000176.1 GCA_913061495.1 uncultured Winogradskyella sp. | reverse complement strand
AGATCTACACGTAAGGAGTCGTCGGCAGCGTCAGATGTGTATAAGAGACAGAATAGATTCCCTGTAACCAAAAGTACAATCTTCTTTTATAAAGGTTTTACTACTTTGGTCTTTAATGTTGATTGCTTCACAGCTTACAAAGACATCTTTAAGTTCAACACCATAAGCACCAATATTTTGAATAGGAGCAGTGCCAATATTCCCAGGAATTAAAGACAGGTTTTCAATTCCACCAAAATTATGCTTAAGACACCAAAGTACAACCTCGTGCCAGTTTTCTCCCGACATAAATTTGACGGTCACAAAATCATCAGTTTCTTTTATAATTTCTTTTCCCGTAAGGTTTATATGAAGTACTAATGCTTCAACATTTTTGGTCAAAAGCATGTTGCTGCCACCTCCTAAAACAAAAAGAGGTGTGTTTTGGTTTGCTTTTAATACGTTTTTCAACCCTTCAATGGAAGTAATGTTGCAAAAGGATGTGGCAGTTGCATCAATGCCAAACGTATTGTAAGTTTTTAATGAAACATTGTCACTAATCATCTAACCTTTATAAACTTTAAGCGCTTCAGCAATTACATTGACGGCAACTTTTAAACTCTCTTCGTTTAAAACATATGCAATTCTTATTTGATTTAAACCAACACCAGGAGTGCGGTAAAAACCAGCTGCAGGAGCTACCATAACAGTATTACCTTCAACATCAAAAGATTCTAAAAGCCATTTAGCAAAATCGTCCGAATTTTTAACTGGCAGTTCCGCAATACAATAAAATGCTCCATTTGGTTTTGCGACTTTTACGCCTTCAATTTTCTCTAGCTCTTCAATTAAGAGATTTCTTCTCTTTACATACTCTGCATTAACATCATCAAAATAGCTTTGTGGTGTTTGCAATGCAGCCTCACTAGCAATTTGAGCTAATGTTGGTGGACTTAATCTTGCTTGTGCAAATTTTAAAGCTGTTTTTATAAATTCTTTATTTTTCGAAACCAAGTAACCAATTCTTGCGCCACACATGCTGTAACGTTTAGAGACTGAATCTATTACAATTGAATGATTTTCTAAACCTGGTTCTTGTAAAATGGAATAATGAGAAATATTATCATAAACGAATTCTCGGTAAACTTCATCAGAAATTAAGAATAAATCGTGTTTTTTAACTACAGCAGCTAATTGTTTTATCTCTTCTTTTGAATATAAATAACCGGTTGGGTTACCTGGATTGCAAATTAAGATTGCTTTTGTTTTTGGGGTGATAAGTTTTTCAAATTCCTCAATTGGAGGTAATGCAAAATTATCTTCAATTTTTGAAATTACAGGCACTACATTTACACCTGAAGCTGTTGAAAAGCCATTATAGTTGGCGTAAAAAGGTTCAGGGATAATAATTTCATCATCTTCATCCATTATGCTTCCAAAGGCAAAGAGCAAAGCTTCACTTCCTCCAGTAGTAACTATAATATCGTTGTGTGTTACCTCAATAGAGTTGTTGGAGTAATAATCAGCAATTTTTTTTCTATAATTTTCAGAACCTTCAGATCTGGTGTAGGCCAAAATATCTAATATGTGGTGTTTTACCGCATCTAATGCCACTTCTGGTGTCTTAATGTCTGGTTGTCCAATGTTTAAGTAGTAAACTGTTTTGCCTTTTTTATGGGCTTCTTCAGCATATGGCACCAATTTTCTGATCGGTGACTCGGGCATTTCAACCCCTTTCTTAGATATCTTTGGCATATATTTCCGCTTTAAAATGCGAAGTTCCGAAAATTATCAAAGTTTATTCTAAAAAAACATATAAAATAAATATATAAAAAAAGAGCCCTCAAATTGAGAGCTCTTTTTATTAGTATGCATAATTGATTTTATTGCTCAATCATACTTTTTTGCTTCTTTTCTAAAACACTTGTTTTATTAGGGTCAACCACTAATCCTTTAATTTTTAAGGCTACAGTTGGAGTTTCCGCATTAGAAATTACAGTTATTGTTTTTCTAATTGGGTTAACTCTATTTGTGTCGTATTTAACTTCTATTTCTCCTTTTTTACCTGGCATTATTGGACCTTTTGGTTTTTTTGGGACTGTACATCCACAAGTTGATTTAACGCTAGATATAATTAATGGAGCATTACCTGTATTAGTAAATTCAAAAGTTCTAACTCCATCAGCACCTTTTTCTATTGTACCGTAATCGATCACATCAGTCTTAAACTCAATCTTTGCCACTTTTTCTTGGGCAAAGGATCCAAGGCTAATCATTCCTACAAACAAAATTGCTATTAAATTTTTCATCATTTTAATTTTAAATTGATAATCAAAGCTACTTACTTTTTTAATGTCTTCAAAATTAATTAGACGTAATACATTCTATTTAACAGTATTTATGGTTTCTTATGCCATATTAAACATCTAATAATTTTTCAAAAAAAGAATTATAAGTACTTTTGTCAGTTATTTAGCAAAAACAATACCAAAACATGGAAATCCCATCAAAATATAATGCATCGTCAGTAGAACAGAAGTGGTACAACTACTGGATGGAACATAATTATTTTCATTCCGAGCCAGATGAAAGAGAGCCTTATACTATTGTAATCCCTCCACCAAACGTTACTGGTGTATTGCATATGGGACATATGCTTAACAATACTATACAAGACGTTTTGATTCGACGTGCACGATTAATGGGTAAGAATGCGTGTTGGGTGCCAGGTACAGACCATGCGTCAATTGCTACAGAAGCTAAGGTTGTTGCTAAGTTAAAATCTCAAGGTATAGATAAAAATGACCTTTCAAGGGAAGAATTTTTAAAGCATGCATGGGATTGGACAGATGAATATGGTGGTGTAATTCTAGAACAATTAAAAAAACTGGGCTGTTCTTGTGATTGGGACAGAACAAAGTTTACGATGGATGACGATATGTCAGAAGCAGTAATTAAAGTTTTTGTCGATTTACACAGCAAAGGTTTGATTTATAGAGGTTACCGCATGGTTAATTGGGATCCGGAAGCAAAAACGACATTGTCTGATGAAGAAGTGATTCATGTTGAAAAACAAGGTCATTTGTACTATTTAGAATATAAAATTGAAGGAAGTGACGAAAAACTAACCATTGCCACCACACGCCCAGAAACTATATTTGGTGATACAGCAATTTGTATTAACCCTAATGATGAAAGGTTTACACATCTTAAAGGAAAAAAAGCCATTGTTCCTATTTGCGAAAGGGTAATACCGATTATTGAAGATGAATATGTAGATGTTGAATTTGGTACAGGTTGCCTAAAAGTTACACCTGCGCATGATGAAAATGATAAGGTTTTAGGAGACAAGCACAATCTAGAAGTTGTAGATATTTTTAATGATGATGCAAGTTTAAATAGTTTTGGTTTGCATTACGAAGGACAGAATCGTTTTTCGGTAAGAAAGGCTATCATTAAAGAACTTGAAGATAAAGGGATTTTAGTAAAGACTGAGAGTCACATAAATAAAGTTGGTACATCTGAACGTACTAAAGCAGTTATAGAACCACGATTGAGCGATCAGTGGTTTTTAAAAATGGAAGATTTGGCTAAGCCTGCCATCGATGCAGTTTTAAAATCTGGTGATATAAAATTGTTTCCGAAGAAATTTGAAAACACTTATAGGCATTGGATGGAAAACATCCGCGATTGGAATATTTCGCGTCAATTACTTTGGGGACAACAAATTCCTGCGTATTACTACGGAGATGGTAAAGAAGATTTTGTAGTTGCTGAATCTATTGAAAAAGCAGTTGAGCTTGCTAGAGAGAAAACTTCTAACTCTGATCTTCAAATTTCTGATTTAACACAAGATACCGATGCGTTAGATACTTGGTTTTCTTCATGGTTATGGCCAATGAGTGTGTTTGATGGCATTAGAAACCCAGAAAATGAAGAAATAAAATATTACTATCCTACTAATGATTTAGTTACTGGTCCTGATATTTTATTCTTTTGGGTAGCAAGAATGATAATAGCAGGTTATGAATATAAGGATGAAAAACCTTTTGAAAACGTATATCTCACAGGTTTGGTACGCGATAAACAACGTCGTAAAATGTCTAAATCTTTGGGGAACTCACCAGATGCTTTAAAGTTAATCGATGACTATAGCGCAGATGGAGTGCGTGTAGGGTTACTGTTAAGTTCTGCAGCCGGAAATGATTTAATGTTTGATGAAGCACTTTGTCAACAGGGTAAAGGCTTCAGTAACAAAATTTGGAATGCCTTCAACTTAACCAACCTTTGGAAAGTTGATGATAATATACCACAGCCAAATTCAAGTAAAATTGCGTTGGAGTGGTATGAGGCTAAATTTCAGAAAACATTATTAGAAATTGAAGATCACTTTAGTAAATATAGACTCAGTGATGCTTTAATGGCAATTTATAAGTTAATTTATGATGATTTTTGTGGTTGGATGTTAGAGATGGTTAAACCAGCGTACCAACAACCAATAGATGCAAAAACATACAATAAAGTAATGTCTATTTTTGAAGACAATCTAAAAATTGTACATCCATTTATGCCTTTTTTAACGGAGGAAATTTGGCAACTTATTTCTGAAAGAACACCAGAAGAAGCGCTAATTGTTGCTAAATGGCCAGAGTCAAAAACTATAAACGAGAACCTAATTTCAGATTTTGATTTTGCTTCGGAAGTGATTTCAGGAATTAGAAACATCAGAAAACAAAAGAATATAGCATTTAAAGATGCCCTTAGTTTTTCTGTAGTGAATAGTGAAAATGTTTCAAGTACTTTTGACGAAGTGATTTCAAAACTAGGAAACCTGAATAGTTTCAATTATGTTAACGAATCTGTAGAAGGAGCGTTGACATTTCGTGTAAAATCTAACGAATACTTTATTCCTATGGAAGGCAGTATTGACGTTGAGGCAGAAATCGCAAAACTCACAGAAGAACTTAATTATACCAAAGGATTTTTAAAATCCGTTCAGAAAAAGCTGTCTAATGAGCGTTTTGTAAATAATGCTCCAGAACAAGTAGTAGTTTCTGAAAAGAAGAAAGAAGCCGACGCTTTGGCCAAAATTGAGACTTTAAAGGCTAGCTTAGAAAGTCTAGGTTAATAATATTCAATAATTTTCAAAAAAAGCCTCAAAAATCACGATTTTTGAGGCTTTTTTTAATTTTAAAATTTCCTAAAACCTCTTAAATTAACCTAATATTTAGATAAAATGTTAATGTTAAAGTCAGTTCTGTTAATTACTGTGCTGATTTTATGAAGACTTTAATTGATAAGATTTTTTATGAAGTTAATAAACCTATAGCTTAGCATTATAACCAAATTTAAAATCATTGAAATTATGAAAACCACAAGATTTATAACAAGTATATTAGTAGCAGGAGCCCTTTTTACGGCTTGTGAAGATAATAATAAGCGAGATAAAATGGATATGAATTCTGATACAGAAACCGAAATGGAAATGACGTCGGATATCATGAATTCAGAAGCTCAAGCCAAAAACAGCGAAAAGGCGATAATGACACGTGAATATGCTATGAAAGATGGAACAGAGATTTCGTACGATTATAGCGATGATGGAGTGACATCTTTAAAAGATTGGAACGATTATAATACGCTAAGCTATGAATTTGGCGAAATTGAAACTGTAGATTTTGCAGCAACCAATGAACGCGTAATGAATATGGATGCTCTGATTGCCAATTTAGGTAACACCGTTCCTGATTGGTTGAAAACTGAAGAAGTTATGGAAGACGTTGCTGATATTCAGAAAGAATACAACGAATTGAAAGCGGAAAAGAATGCTTCTGAAGAAGAGAGAAAAGAAAACCTTGAAGAACTTTCAGAACAGTTTGATGATTTCCGAGAAGAATTAAATGAAACCATTAATGAGTATATGAAAATTAATGAAGAAGCCATTGAAGAATATAATGAGGAAATGAAAAAAGGTAAAGTAGAAGCTGCAAATGAAGAATATAATGAAGAGATAAAAAAGAAGAAAAAAATTGCAGATTACGAAGAGCAAAAGAATAGATAATCTCTTTAATATTTAATAAAGAAAAGGTCAAGTTTTAA
>CAJXVG010000175.1 GCA_913061495.1 uncultured Winogradskyella sp. | reverse complement strand
CGAGATCAGCCTCGGTCTCGTGGGCTCGGAGATGTGTATAAGAGACAGGAATTAGCCGCATCAAAAACTCAGTGGTATAAACGATAAAGAATGGTACAATCAACAATTCTATTTGCTGTTGTAAATGGATTTTTTCATGATTAACCAAAACCACATTTTCTTTTAGTTCTCTATACTTCAAGAAAACAAAAGGAAAAAGAGTTATACCAATATATCCCTTAGGAATAATATATTTTGAAATTAGTATCACAGAGGCTTCAGTTCAAAAATCAATCCAATTTACATTATCTTTGTTAGATATGAAGAAATACGTCCCAATAGAAGATGGTGATTACTATTTAACTCCTGAAGGTTACCGCTGTTTTACCGAGCAATACCACTTAAAACGTGGCTATTGTTGTGAAAGTGGCTGCAGACATTGCCCTTATGGATTTAACACAAAAAAGAACAAAAAAGACACATCAAAATAATGCAAGAGTTAAACGTTTCATTTAAAGATCAAATACTAGAAGGCATACCAAATTCGTTACCTGTGCCCAAAGCCTATGACATAAGTATAAACCATGCTCCAAAACGTAAAGCAATATTATCTGCTGAAGAGAAAAAACTAGCTTTGCGCAATGCGTTAAGGTATTTTGATAAAAAACATCACGAAATTCTTTTGCCAGAATTTAAAAATGAACTCGATACTTATGGCAGAATTTACATGTACCGCTTTAGGCCAGACTATAAAATGTATGCGAGACCTATTGAAGAATATCCTGCAAAATCGAAACATGCAGCAGCGATAATGTTGATGATTCAGAATAATCTCGATTATGCTGTGGCACAACATCCACATGAATTGATTACCTATGGTGGAAATGGAGCGGTATTTCAGAATTGGGCGCAGTACCGATTAACCATTAAATATTTGGCTGAAATGAATGATGAGCAAACGCTCGTTATGTATTCTGGCCACCCCATGGGTTTGTTCCCTTCACATAAAGAAGCGCCAAGAGTCGTTGTAACTAACGGTATGATGATTCCTAACTATTCTCAACCAGATGATTGGGAAAAATTTAATGCGTTAGGTGTTACCCAATACGGACAAATGACAGCCGGAAGCTATATGTACATTGGCCCACAAGGTATTGTTCACGGTACAACAATTACAGTTTTAAATGGTTTTAGAAAAATAAATAAATCACCAAAAGGAAATCTTTTTGTGACTTCTGGACTTGGAGGAATGTCTGGCGCTCAACCAAAAGCTGGAAACATAGCAGGTTGCATCACAGTTTGCGCTGAAGTAAATCCAAAAATAACGCAAGTCCGTTTAGATCAAGGTTGGATTAATGAAAAAATTACGGATTTAGATGAATTGGTTTCGCGTGTTAAGAAAGCAAAAACAGACAAAGAAACTATCTCCATAGCTTATTTAGGAAATATAGTTGATGTCTGGGAAAAATTTGATGAAGCTAATATTCATATCGATTTAGGGAGTGATCAAACATCTTTACATAATCCTTGGGCTGGTGGTTATTATCCTATTGGTCTTTCGTTTGAAGAATCAAATGATATGATGGCAAATAACCCAAAGTTATTTAAGGAAAAAGTACAAGAAACATTACGAAAGCATACAGTTGCAATAAATAAGCACACTGAAAAAGGAACGTATTTCTTTGACTATGGCAATGCATTTCTTTTAGAAGCGTCTCGAGCTGGTGCAGATATAATGGCTGAAAACGGTATTGATTTTAAATATCCTAGTTATGTTCAAGATATTATGGGACCAATGTGTTTTGATTATGGTTTTGGGCCATTCCGTTGGGTCTGTGCTTCAGGAAAACCAGAAGATTTAGCAAAAACCGATGACATTGCTTGTGAAGTTTTGGAAGAAATTATGAAGAATTCACCCGAAGAAATTCAACAGCAAATGGCTGATAATATTCAATGGATAAAAGGAGCACAAGACAACAAATTGGTTGTTGGCTCGCAGGCTAGAATTCTCTACGCAGATGCTGAAGGCCGAATGAAAATTGCCGAAGCCTTTAATAAGGCCATAGAGAAAGGGATTATTGGAGAGGTAATTCTTGGTAGAGATCATCACGATGTATCTGGCACAGATTCTCCATATCGGGAAACCAGTAATATTTATGATGGCTCACGCTTTACAGCAGATATGGCGATTCAAAATGTTATTGGAGACAGTTTCCGTGGCGCAACTTGGGTCAGCATACATAATGGTGGTGGTGTTGGTTGGGGAGAAGTAATTAACGGTGGATTTGGTATGGTTCTTGATGGTACTAAGGAAGCATCAACACGCTTAAAACAAATGCTGTTTTGGGACGTAAATAATGGTATTTCTAGACGAAGTTGGGCAAGAAACGAAGGTGCTGTTTTTGCTATAAAACGTGCTATGGAAAATGAGCCTAATTTAAAAGTAACCTTACCAAATTTTGTTGATGATGAATTATTAGGAACAAATTAAAAAAAAGCGATATGAACAGATTAATTAAACTCACAACATTTTTAGTGTTTGCTATTTTCCTATCATCATGTAGCTCTGTAAGAGTTGCTGCAGATTATGATAGAGAAGCAAATTTTGACCAGTATAAGACATTTGCATTCTTTAAACCTGGTATTGATAAAGCTGAAATCAGTGACTTAGACAAAAGAAGAATTTTAAGAGCTATTGAAGCAGAACTAATGACCAAAGGCTATACAAAATCTGAAAATCCAGATATGCTTATAAGTATTTTTACCAAATCTAACCAACGTGTTGATATTTACAATAATGCTTGGGGAGCTGGTGCTTGGGGCTGGGGAGGCTTTGGTGGCTGGGGCTGGAGATATGGACCTGGCTTTGGCTATGGAGGAAGTCAAGTTTCCACAACTACTGAAGGTATGCTATTTATAGATTTAATTGATGCCAATAAAAAAGAATTAATTTGGCAAGGTTCTGGTACTGGCAATTTATCCACTAGAAACATTGAAAAGAAAGAAGAACGAATTAAGGAATTTGTATCTAAAATGCTGATGCAGTTTCCACCAGAGAAAGAATAATTGTTTTTTTAACATCATTTAAAAAGCATCAGGTTAATACTGATGCTTTTTTTATTTGATAACAACAAATTACTTAGCCTTAAATCTAAATACTTTATCTTTGCCGACTTTTAAATACGGTAATTATGATTTTAGGCCAAACTACTCGAAAAAACTTTACGCAAAACCCCAAAAATGATATTCTTTCGGGTTTAACTGTGGCATTAGCTTTAGTGCCAGAAGCTGTAGCGTTTGCCTTTGTCGCAGGTATTGATCCCTTAGTTGGGCTCTATGGTGCATTTATGATGGGTATTGTTACCGCCCTTTTTGGAGGTAGACCAGGTATGATTTCTGGAGCTACTGGAGCAATGGCTGTAGTTATGGTTCACCTCATTCAAAAAGGAAATGAAGTTGGCTTAACATTAGATACACCTATTGAAAATTTAGGTTTACAATGGCTTTTTATAACACTACTTTTTGTTGGTGGTATTCAAATATTAGCAGGTGTTTTTAAATTAGGAAAATTTGTGCGTTTAATTCCTCATCCTGTAATGATGGGATTTGTTAATGGATTAGCTATTGTTATTTTCTTATCTCAATTAGGTTTATTTCCAAACGCAGTACCACAAGATATTTCCATTTGGAATAACACTTCGGAATGGTTTTCGAGTTTATTTTCGAATGGTGGATTTTGGAAAATGATGGCTTTCATTGGTTTAACCATGGCTATAATGTTTGGGTTACCTAAACTCACTAAAAAGATTCCTGCGGCTTTAATTGCTATAGTTGTTGTGGCATGTATTACCATATTTGGTGGTATTGAAGTGAGTACAGTCGGTTCTTTTATTAGAGAAGGTGGCGGAAACGGACTTGAAGGAGGATTACCTACTTTTCAAGATCAAATATTTGGTTTATTCTCAACCTTAGCAGGTCACTGGGATTTAATAATATCAACAGCTTTTATTCTTGCTGCAGTTGGTTTAATTGAGTCTTTAATGACCTTAAACCTTGTAGATGAGATTACAGAAACTCGTGGGAATGGTAATCGCGAATGTATTGCTCAAGGTGCTGCAAATACACTAAATGGATTATTTGGAGGAATGGGTGGTTGTGCTATGATTGGCCAATCTATTATAAACGTAGATTCTGGTGGACGTGGTCGTTTATCTGGTGCTGTTGCTGCAGTCGCTTTGCTTTGCTTTGTGCTATTTGGAGCTCCTCTTATTGAACAAATACCAATCGCAGCATTAGTTGGTGTAATGTTTATGGTGGTTATTGGAACATTTGCATGGAGTAGTTTTAGAATTATTAGAAAAATCCCTTTATCTGACGCCATAGTTTTAATCGCTGTATCTGCCATTACAGTTTGGCAAGATTTGGCAATTGCGGTAATTGCAGGTGTTATCATTTCGGCTTTGGTGTTTGCATGGAAAAATGCTACAATGATTAGAGCACGTAAACGAATTAAACCAGATGGTACAAAAACCTATGAAATTTGGGGACCGTTGTTTTTTGGCTCTATTCAAAATTTCAATTCAAAGTTTGATGTAAAAAATGATCCTGATAAAGTTGAAATTGATTTTGTGGAATCTCGTGTAAGTGACCATTCTGCGTTAGAGGCTATTTTTAATTTGGTAAACAAATATGAAGCCGAAGGAAAATCAATAAAATTGAAACATTTAAGTGAGGATTGTAAACTACTTATGTACAAAGCCAGTCCAAAGTTTCAGGAGGTGATTGTTGAAGCTGTTGACGATCCTAGATACCATTTAGCCGCAGATCCTGAAAAATTTACTAAACCACTTTCGGAATACAATATTTAAACTTATAAATAATTATTAGTGTTCATTAAACACTTAGGCTTAAGCGGTTATACGTTAATGTTTTATATTTATCAAAATAAAAACATATAAAATAACTGAATACCAATAATTTAGACTAATTTTACAGCTTAATTTAATATAATTTATTATGAGTACTGGTACAGTAAAATTTTTTAATGACTCTAAAGGTTTTGGATTCATAACAGAAGAAGGAAACAACAAAGAGCATTTTGTACACATTTCTGGTTTAGTTGATGAAGTTAGAGAAGGAGATAATGTAGAATTCGACTTAACTGAAGGAAAAAAAGGATTAAATGCAGTTAATGTAAAAGTTATATAAGTATATATCTTAAAATCTTTTTTAGAACAAGGCCTATCTTAACGATAGGCTTTTTTATTTATATATCAACATCTTCTCTAAACCATATACGGTACCGCGTGGCCATTATCTACCAACCATTCATTAACATCAATACCATTAATGAATATATTCGCTAAATATCTTCCATATTTGCCCTGTTTATCTTTGTAAGAATTAATGATTACATCTTGATCTAGAATCATATCACGTAAAATATCCCTAACCACTAAACCTCTTTCACGCTCTGGACCTCGCAATTCTGGTGTATCTATACCATAAAGGCGAAGTTTCATTTCTTGAAAATGTAAAAACCCTAAATCTACCATTGCCGTAACGGTATCACCATCATAAACAGATATAATTTTTGCTTTATATTGATACATAACTCACTGAAATTAAATGAATAAAACTCAAATATAGCATAAATTATGAATTTAAAACTTTTAGAGTTTTCACACAACCTCTTTAGATGTAATTTTAAAGAACAAAAAAAAAAAGCTGACCTAGTTAAGGCCAGCTTTTAATTTAATTATAAACGATTTATTAGTTATCGTCGTTTTCTATCTTTTCTTTAATTTTGGTTTCACCGTCTTCCTCTTTAATTTTCACTTCTTTGTTCTCGGTTTCCATTTTAATTTTGGTCTCGTCACCATCAGTTTTCTTTTTCATAGTTGCACCTTCATCTTCCATTTCCTCCATAACTTTTTCTTTTTCTGTTTGCTCTCTACATGAGGTCAATGAAACAGAAAGAAACAATACCATAAAAGACATAAAAATTACTTTTTTCATAATATAAATAGGTTTTGAATTAGCACCTAATGTACATCTGTCTCTTATACACATCTGACGCTGCCGACGACTCCTTACGTGTAGAT
>CAJXVG010000174.1 GCA_913061495.1 uncultured Winogradskyella sp. | reverse complement strand
TCTACACGTAAGGAGTCGTCGGCAGCGTCAGATGTGTATAAGAGACAGGTAGATATGTTCATAAACTTGTGGCCCAACATTTTCTTGAACAAAACGACGGAGTTTGTGTTATTCATTTAAATTATGATAAAACCGACAATCATGTCAAAAATTTAAAATGGGCGACCAAAAGAGAAAAGGAATTACATCAATTTAGCAATCCGGAGTTTAAAAATCTTAAGAAGAAAAAACCTTCACATACCAAACTTACGGAAACTAAAGTGAAGCTTATAAAAAGAAAAATAAACGATCCTAATCGTAGAACTAGAATGAAAATGATAGCCAAACAATTTGGGATTTCCACAATGCAGCTCTATAGAATAAAATCTGGGGAAAATTGGGCTGAAGTAACAGAGTTCTAATCAATTTATTTGAATAAAAAACTATTAAAATATCAAAACCCATCTGTTATTTACAGATGGGTTTTGCCCTAACTAAACTAAATTAACCTTAATTACAACCGCTTAAAATGATAATTAAGATCTCCTACTAAGATTATAAAAACGTTTATTTGTTTTTATATATATTATTTACGGTGGTAATTCTTATTTGGATGTTTAGGTAATAGAATTTCTACAACTTTAGTATTTCCTTAACGTTTTGAAGCAAGAAAAAAGTGGGGTGATATGGGATTTACTTTTAGGAAAGGGGCATTTTATAGGGATTTAGCCTCTTCCCAAAACACATCCATTTCAGTGAGAGTCATGTCCTTTAAAGATTTGTTTAATTCCTTGGCTTTAGACTCTAAGTACTGAAATCGTTTTATAAATTTTTTGTTGGTACGTTCTAATGCGTTTTCAGGATTTACGTTTAAAAAACGAGAATAATTTATCAAAGAAAAGAGGACGTCTCCAAATTCACTTTCAATAGCATCTGTATTTCCTTTTGCTATTTCTACTTTAAGTTCAGCTAGCTCCTCCTCTACTTTTTCAAAAACCTGTTCTGGTTGTTCCCAATCAAAACCAACTCCAGCAACTTTATCTTGAATACGGTTAGCTTTTACCATAGCTGGTAAGCTTTTGGGCACACCTTCTAGCACACTTGTTTTTCCTTCTTTAAGCTTTAATTCTTCCCAATTCCGTTTAACGTCTTCTTCGTTTTCAACTTTAACATCTCCATAAATATGTGGATGGCGATCTATCAATTTATCACAAATACTATGACAGACATCTGCAATATCAAAATCATTGGTTTCGCTTCCTATTTTAGAATAGAAAACAATATGCAACAATACATCACCCAACTCTTTTTTGACTTCATCTAAATCATTGTCTAAAATTGCATCTCCCAGCTCGTAAACCTCTTCAATGGTAAGATGCCGTAACGACTCCATCGTTTGCTTCTTATCCCATGGACATTGCTCTCGCAACTCGTCCATAATAGTTAGCAAACGTTCAAACGCTTTTAGTTGGGCTGTTTTGTTAGACATGGTTTATTCCTCCTCAGAGGTATCGGTTTCTTCTTCAGATTCAAGCGTATCTAAAAGGTTGTTTTTCTCAAGCAAATTGTACCACTGCACTACTTTTTTGATATCTGAAGCATAAACACGGTCTTCATCATAATCTGGTAATACCTCAAAGAAATACTCTTCTAACACCAATTTCCCATCTTTGTGACTGATGGATGTTGGCTTACCGTTTTCTTTATCCTTAATTTTTTTAAACACATCTTTTAACGGCACCTCTTCAGTTAAGGTGTAAATAGCAATTTCACTCAAAATACTGATGTTACTGTGTGCGCCTACGGTAATACGCTTTTTATCTACTATAGATTCTGCCACAGCACCTGTTCTGGTCTGTGTAACTATTTTGTATAATCCTGGTTTTCCTGAAATTGATAAAATTTGATCTAAACTCATATATTTTTTTATTAACGTTTTCTGCTCATTGCAGGAAAACGCATTTTATAATCTACTTTAATTTTTCCTTTTGAAATGTTGGTTAACTTTCCTTTAATCAAACGTTTTTTGAATGAGGAAAGCTTATCTGTGAATAATACACCTTCAATATGGTCATACTCATGCTGAATTACCCTAGCAATTAAACCCTCATATTCTTCAACGTGAGTATCAAAATTTTCATCTTGATACTGAATCTTAATTTTTGGTTTTCTAAAAACATCCTCCCTAACATCTGGTATACTTAAACAGCCCTCGTTAAACGCCCACTCATCACCTTCTTCATCTAAAATCTCAGCGTTTATAAATGTTTTTTTGAAGTTTTTCATCTGCTTTCTTTCCTGTTCAGACAAATCCTCATCCTCTGCAAATGGCTCTGTATCTACTAAAAACAAACGAATGGGTAATCCTATTTGAGGTGCCGCCAAGCCTACACCAAAAGCTCCGTACATAGTTTCGTACATATTAGCAATCAATTCATCTAACTTTGGATAATCCTTATCTATCTCTTTTGCCTCTTTCTTTAGTACAGCATCACCATAGGCAACAATTGGTAAAATCATAATTTATTTATTTTCGGGTGCAAAAGTACAATACTTATTTAAGAATTTGAAGCCAAATAACTCTGTAAAATTAATGTTGCACTAATCTCGTCTACCAAGGCTTTATTTTGTCGCTGCTTTTTTTTGAGTCCACTATCAATCATGGTTTGAAATGCCATTTTGGAAGTAAAGCGTTCATCCACACGGTCAAATGGGATATCTGGGATTTCCTTTGTCAATTGCTTCAAGAATTTTTGAATAAATACTTCACTCTCTGAAGCCGTGTTATTCATTTGCTTAGGTTGGCCAACAACGAAAACATCAACGCTTTCAGATTTTACATAATCTTTTAAATAAGAAATAAGATCTTTGGTATCTACAGTTGTAAGACCTGATGCAATAATTCTCAGCTCGTCCGTAACGGCTAGACCTGTTCTTTTTGTCCCATAATCAATGGCTAAAATTCTTCCCATAGTCGCAAAGATACGATGAAATCAAACAATATCTATTTAGCATGAAATTGGTTTTACATAATCTTCAACTATGAACTATTATTTTTTTAAAAAGAATTTTAGGGTAAATTATTATAAAGGTATCTTTGAATTATTAATTTGAATTTAGATATGAAACAACTGCAATCCGTTATAGAAAATGCTTGGGAAGACCGTTCCCTTTTAAAAAATGAAGTAACCATTAATGCAATACGAAGTGTTATTGACTTAATTGATGAAGGCACTTTGCGAGTTGCTGAACCAATCAAAGATGGCTGGCAGGTAAACGAGTGGGTAAAAAAAGCAGTAGTACTTTATTTCCCAATTCAAAAAATGGAAACCCATGAAGTTGGCATTTTTGAATACCATGATAAAATTCCTTTAAAGAGAAATTACATGGAAAAAGGCATTAGAGTTGTGCCTCATGCTGTAGCAAGACATGGAGCTTATATTTCTAGTGGAGTTATAATGATGCCTAGTTATGTAAATATTGGAGCCTATGTTGATGAAGGTACAATGGTAGATACTTGGGCTACAGTTGGTAGTTGTGCACAGATAGGTAAAAATGTACACCTTTCTGGCGGTGTTGGTATTGGTGGAGTTTTAGAACCTCTACAAGCTGCTCCAGTCGTAATTGAAGATGGTGCTTTTATTGGTTCTCGTTGTATTGTGGTTGAAGGTGTACGTGTTGAAAAAGAGGCTGTTTTGGGAGCTAATGTTGTGCTAACGATGAGCACAAAAATTATTGATGTAACTGGTGATGAGCCCGTTGAAACAAAAGGTGTGGTTCCTGCGAGATCCGTTGTAATACCTGGCAGTTATACTAAGAAATTTAAAGCGGGAGAGTTTCAGGTTCCTTGTGCTTTAATTATTGGAAAACGTAAAGAAAGTACGGATAAAAAGACGTCGTTGAATGATGCTTTGCGTGAGTATGATGTGGCTGTTTAAAAATGGAGAAAGTAAAGAATGTTTTATGGACAGGTGGTTGGGACTCTACTTTTAGGGTTATTCAATTGTACCGTCGTGGTGCTTCAATACAGCCATTTTATATATACGACCATAATAGAAAATCAGCAAAAAAAGAAATAGAGGTAATGAAATTACTGAGTAGTGAAATACCAATACATTTTTCCAATAAAAATGGTGAAATTCTACCATTAAAGATTACAAAGAGAAAAGATATACCTTCTAATTTATTTTTAAAAATAATTCATAAAGTTCTAAGGTATAAGGTACAAATGGGTAAACAATACTACTGGCTTGCATCTTATGCCAAATCAAATAAATATCTTGATGTTTCATTTCATAAAGAAGATCTTGGTAAATTTTTCAGGAAAGAACAACTTACTGAAATTAAAGATGGTGTATATGGATCAAACTGGAAGGTTGATGGAAAAAAAGTGGGATTTCTAAGAAAACATCTTTTTAAAAATATGCGGTTTCCCCTAATTTCGATAACCAAACCAGAAATGAAGGCTATATCAGAAAAGTACGGTTTTATTGACTTAATGGAGATGACTTGGTTTTGTCATTACTCAGAAAACAAGCCATGTGGTAAGTGTGCACCATGCAAACAATATATAAGAGATGGTTTTGCCTATAGACTACAATGAAAACTCGCAACAGATATCTTTATATTATATTTACTCAAACTAATAAATAATGCCAAGTAACATACGTAGATTCTTTTTAAGACACTTACGCAAAATGCGTTTTTTACCTTCAAAATTATACGTATGTTACCACTATGAGTATTTTACTGGCAAGAAATTAAATCTAGAAGACCCCAAAGAATTTAACGCAAAAATTGAGTGGTATAAAGTTTATTTTAGACCAAAAGTATTAAACGCTTTAGCAGATAAATATGAGGTGAGATCTCACGTCAAAAATAAAATAGGTGCACAATACCTTAATGAACTATACGCAGTTTATGATAAGCCTGAGGAGATCAATTATGACAAACTACCTAATAAATTTGTAATTAAAGCTAACCATACCAATGGGCATAATATTATTGTAAAAAACAAAGAAAATATTGACAAGAAAAAAGTCATTAAAAAATTCAGGAAATGGCTAAATACAAACCAATATTATAGAAGAGGTCAGGAATGGGCATATAAGGATATTAAGCCAAAAATAATTATTGAGAAATTTTTAAAAGAAAACGATAAAAATACGCTAGTTGATTATAAATTTTACTGCTTTGACGGTGTTCCTAAATTTATAGACGTTCACATAGACAGAGAAGAAGATCACAAACAGGGATGTTTTGATTTAGAGTTTAACTTACTTCCTTTTGGAAAAAGTTTAACCTATAAAAGTATTTCTTCTGATATTCAAAAACCTAATAACCTTAAAGAGATGGTGGATTTATCGGTAATTTTATCTAATAATTTACCTTTTGTGAGATTAGATTTTTATTCCGTGAACGGAAAAACAATATTTGGAGAAATGACATTTTACCCTTCAGACGCCAGAAAAGAATTCTATCCAGATGAATATAACAGAATAATAGGAGATTATTTTAAACTACCTAAGCTAAAAGATGGCAATAATCCTATCACAGAAATTAATTATTAATTAAGGGCACTTATTATGACTGATGAAAGATTACATCAAAATCCAATAGATGCAGTTATTCTGTGGGTAGATGGTAGCGATGAAAAACACAAAGCAAAGATGCTACCATATGTTGAAGATAAATCTAAGATTAATTCCGAAAGATTTAGAACTCGTTATGATCAAGTTGATGAGATTAAATTTACAATAGACTCAATATTGAAATATGCTACTTTTATAAGGAACATATTTATAATTACAGACGACCAGACACCCGGCTTTTTATCTAATTCAAATGATAAGTATCAAAAAGTATCCATTGTAGATCATAAAGATATTTTTAAATCTTATGAAGAATTTTTACCAACTTTTAATTGTAGACCCATTGAAACCAGCATGCATAGAATACCTGATTTAGCTGAACACTTTATATATTTTAATGATGATTTTTTTCTGATTAACAATACAAAACCAAGTGATTTCTTCAAAAATGGTTTACCAGTTTTAAGAGGTAAATGCTGTCTCTTATACACATCTGACGCTGCCGACGACTCCTTACGTG
>CAJXVG010000173.1 GCA_913061495.1 uncultured Winogradskyella sp. | reverse complement strand
TCTACACGTAAGGAGTCGTCGGCAGCGTCAGATGTGTATAAGAGACAGATTTAGTGTTGAGTGAACGAAGCAACGGCCTCAACAATATAAGGATAATGCGATGGAATGAAAGCGAAGATTATTACTTACCGTTTGATAATGAAACCTATACAGCATACACATCAATTAATGTTGAGTTCGATACTGAAATACTAAGATACGGCTATAATTCATTGACAACTCCAGCTTCAGTCATGGATTTTAATATGCGCACTAAAACAAAAACTGTTCTTAAGGAGCAAGAGGTTTTAGGCGGAAAATTTAAAAAAGAAAACTATAAATCAGAACGTATATGGGCAACAGCAGAGGATGGGACAAAAATACCAATGTCCATTGTTTATAAAAACGGTATAAAAAAGGATGGTTCTAACCCATTGCTGCAATATGCTTACGGAAGTTATGGGTCAACCGTAGATCCTTATTTTTCTACAGTTAGACTAAGCCTTTTGGATAGAGGTTTTATCTATGTCATTACGCATATTAGAGGTGGTGAATATTTAGGACGTCAATGGTACGAAGATGGTAAGCTTTTAAAAAAGAAGAATACGTTTTCGGACTTTATTGCCTGTTCAGTTCATCTCATAAAAGAGAGATACACGTCTTCACAACATTTATATGCTATGGGAGGAAGTGCTGGTGGCTTATTAATGGGTGCCATAATCAATGAAGCACCACAGCTTTATAATGGTATTATCGCTGCAGTGCCATTTGTGGATGTGATTACAACAATGTTAGACGATTCTATTCCTTTAACAACAGGAGAATATGACGAATGGGGAAATCCCAACGATAAACTCTATTATAATTATATGAAATCTTACTCACCATACGATAATGTTGAGGCAAAGAATTATCCAAATATGCTAATAACAACAGGGCTTCATGATTCTCAAGTACAGTATTGGGAACCTGCTAAATGGGTGGCAAAACTTCGTGAATTAAAAACAGACGCTAATAAACTTTACCTTAAAACCAACATGGATGCTGGCCATGGAGGTGCTTCTGGTAGGTTTGAAAGCTTAAAAGAAAATGCGGAAGAATTTGCTTTTCTACTCGATTTAGAAGGCATTTCGAGTTAATTTAAAAAAAAATGTTACTTTTGCGAGGTTTTAGGTGTCTAAAATCTAGATGCCGAAAAATAACTTTTATGGAGAAAAACAAAAATGTATTTGATAATGTGTTGCAGCTAATAGGCAGTACACCACTTATCAAATTAAACAAGATGACAGCAAACTTTGACGGTGAATATTACGCCAAAGTGGAAGCATTTAATCCAGGTCATTCTTCCAAAGATAGAATAGCGCTTCATATTATAGAGGAAGCTGAGCGCCAAGGTATTTTAAATCCAGGCGATACTATTATTGAAACCACTTCTGGTAATACAGGTTTTAGTATTGCTATGGTTAGTATTATTAAGGGCTACGAATGTATTTTAGCGGTGAGTTCTAAATCTTCAGCAGATAAAATCGATATGTTGAAGTCAATGGGAGCTAAAGTTTATGTTTGTCCAGCACACGTTAAGGCAGATGATCCACGATCGTATTACCAAGTAGCCAAACGTCTTCACGAAGAAATAAAAGGTTCTATTTATATTAATCAATATTTTAACCAGTTGAATATTGACGCGCATTACAACACCACAGGTCCAGAAATATGGGATCAGACTAACGGTGAAATCACTCATTTAGTGGCTTGTAGTGGAACCGGAGGAACTATTTCAGGTATTTCAAAATATTTGAAAGAACAAAACCCAAACATAAAAGTGATTGGAGTTGATGCATATGGCTCTGTTTTAAAGAAATATCATGAAACACGCGAGTTCGATGATAAAGAGATTTATCCATATCGCATAGAAGGTTTGGGTAAAAACCTGATTCCTACAGCAACAGATTTTGACCTCATTGATAAATTTGTGAAAGTTACTGATGAACAAAGTGCACATACTGCAAGAGAAGTTTCTAATACTGAAGGTCTTTTTGTGGGTTATACAAGTGGAGCTGCGATGCAAGCTTTGAAGCAGTTAGAAGCAGAAGGGGAGTTCAGTCCGTCAGATAAGGTTGTTGTTATATTCCCAGATCACGGATCACGTTATATGAGTAAAGTTTATAGTGATAAATGGATGGAAGATCAAGGCTTTTTTGATAGTAAAACCGCAACTGTTTCAACAATAGAATACATTAAATAAAATATTTTAATGAATAATTAGCCTATCATATTTTAAGTGTGATAGGCTTCTTTTTTGTTCAAAACTCGGTTGATACTTAGGGCGAATAAATTATGCTTTCATAATATATTTAATTAATTTTGCCCCAACTAATAAGACTAAATTAACTAAAACTTAATGTTTTGTTTATTAGCTTTTTATAGCAAATGAATAAAGATTAATAGCAAAAGCAACACATGAAGGATTTATTTGAGAAAATTTACAGGGATAAAGGCCCTCTTGGTAAATGGGCTGCCCAAGCAGAAGGTTATTTTGTATTCCCAAAGCTAGAAGGTCAGATTTCTAATAGAATGAAATTCCAAGGTAAAGATGTAATTACATGGAGTATTAATGACTACCTGGGTTTAGCTAACCATCCTGAGGTAAGAAAAGTAGATGCTGAAGCTGCTGCCGAATATGGTTCTGCATACCCAATGGGTGCACGTATGATGTCTGGTCACACAAGTTTACACGAAAAATTGCAAAATGAGCTTGCAGAATTTGTGAGTAAAGAAGCAGCTTATCTTTTAAACTTTGGATACCAAGGTATGGTTTCTACCATAGATGCATTGGTTTCTAAAGATGACATTATTGTTTACGATGTAGATGCACATGCTTGTATTATTGATGGTGTTCGTTTGCATATGGGTAAACGATTTACCTACAAACATAATGATGTTGAAAGTTTAGAGAAAAACCTTGAGCGTGCAACAAAAATGGCTGAACAAACAGGCGGAGGAATTTTAGTTATTTCTGAAGGTGTGTTTGGAATGCGAGGAGAACAAGGCCGTTTAAAGGAGATAGTTGCCCTTAAGGAAAAATTTAATTTTAGACTATTTGTTGATGATGCTCACGGTTTCGGAACCTTAGGAAAAACAGGCGCAGGTGCAGGGGAGGAGCAAGGAGTACAAGATGATATTGATGTTTACTTTGCAACGTTTGCCAAATCTATGGCAAGTACAGGTGCATTTATAGCTGCAGACCAAGAAGTGATAGATTATTTAAAATATAATTTACGTTCCCAAATGTTCGCAAAATCATTGCAAATGCAATTGGTTGTTGGCGCTTTAAAACGCTTAGAAATGTTGCGCACAATGCCGGAATTAAAGGAAAATCTATGGACAATTGTTAATGCATTACAATCTGGTTTAAAAGAACGCGGTTTTGATATTGGAACCACGCAAAGTTGTGTGACTCCAGTTTATTTACAAGGAAGTATACCGGAAGCAATGGCCTTGGTAAGAGATTTACGTGAAAATTACGGTATATTTTGTTCTATAGTAGTTTATCCAGTCATTCCAAAAGGAATGATTTTACTGAGAATGATTCCAACAGCAACACATACTTTAGAGGATGTAAAGCAGACTTTAGATGCTTTTGATGCTATAAGGGAACGTTTGGTAAATGGTACGTATAAAAGAATGTCTGCTGCCTTAATGGCTTCGATGGGAGAATAATTCTTTAATAAATAGATATATTAAAAACGCAACCGAATAGGTTGCGTTTTTTGTTATAAATCTTTTCTAAATGTTTTTCTTCGTTTATAAACTTCAGGATCAAAATGCTTCCAGATTTTATGAATAGCTAAATTATCTTCCAATTCAGGAGTTCTATAACATGTTTCAATGCCTTTTTCGGTAAAAGTTTCGTAATACTCATTAAAAATAACGGCATGTACTCCTTTATTCTGATAGTCTGGATGGATGCCAATTAAATAAAATATAACATCTTTGCTATTTTTTTTAGCCTTTAAAATATGACTGAACCCAAAAGGAAACAATTTACCGTTTGCTTTCTGTAATGCTTCAGCAAATTTTGGCATAACAATAGCAAAACCAACGAGATTGTCATTCTCATCTATCACAAACTTTATATATTCAGGGTTAACGAAACTTATAAATTTATTTTTAAAATATTCTTTTTGAATATCTGTAATTTCAACAAATGAGGATAGAGATGAATAACTTTTGTTAAACAAATCGAACATACGATCTGCATAGGGCATTACTTCCTCTGTTTTCGTGAGTTTCAAAGCGGTTAACTTATAGCGTTTTTTAATGAGTTCTTGTGCTTTTTTAAAAAACTCTGGCTTTACGTTTTTAAAAGGAAAACGACTTTCAGAATATTGTTTTTCTATTTCATAGCCATGTGCTTCATAATGTTTAACGTAGTATGGATGGTTGTACCAAGTAATCATTGTTGATATGGAATCAAAACCTTCAGTCATAACTCCAACTTTATCAAGATTTGAGAAACCAACAGGTCCTTCGGTATAATTAAGCTTTTGTTCTTTACCAATACGTTCTACAACTTCTAATAACGCTTTACTAACTTCAAGGTCGTCTATAAAATCAAACCAACCAAAACGCATTTTTTTTATCTGTTGTTTGTTTACCTCTAGCCAATTGATAATTGCCGCAACACGTCCAACAAGTTCACCATTTCTGTAGGCTAAAAAGAAACGAGCTTCAGCATCTTTAAAAATGGGGTTTTTATCTTTATTAAACGTTTCTAATTCTTGTTTAATAATTGGAGGTACCCAATATTTAGAGTCTTTATACAGTTTAAAGGGAAACTTTACAAACTCCTTTAAATCTTTTTTAGATGTAATTTCTTTAGTTGTAATCATACTTAGTTAGTCAGCTTGGCGAATAGAGGATTAGTTGTCAAAATCATCAACATCTTTTCTGTTGCCTTTTCGTCTAGACCTTCGCTTTCCTTCTTCATCAGCAGAAGTACCGTTGTCTATTTTTTTATCTTGGTGGAAATCCAATCGGTATGAAGCTCCAAAAGCTATATTGAAAACCGAAGGAGTATCTTTTGTGTTGAATGCAATATTGGCATCAAGTTGAAAATCTTTTGTCCAGAGATAAGCACCACCAAACCTAAAAATATTATCAGCATAAAAATCACTTTTAATACCTTGCGTTTCTCCAAAAATTACCCATTGTGGTGTGAATGAATGCGTCAATGTTAAAACGTATTGAAATTCTGAAAAGTCAGAACCTATTCTATCCATTAAAAAATTGGTAACAAATACCCATCCACCATTAAAATTATTCTGTGTAGCAACCATCACTTTTGGGCTTATGCCTTCTACATCTGCTGCTGTATAAGGATTATCCTTTGTATCAAAATTTGCACCTGCATAAACAGCTACCGCAGGAATTAAAGATTTCCATTGAAAACTTCTGTTGGCATGGTAGCTGTATAAATTTGGTTTTGCTTCCTCTGCATTTTTGTAAGGATCGTAAACTAAGTATTTTGCACCTAATGTGAGGTTTTTAAAATTGGCACGGTCATCTTCCACAGAAATCTGCCCAGCATTAAAAGTTTGTGTATCATTTTGGTAAACACCATCTAACTGAAACTCTAGCTCTTCAAAAAGCACTCCATAACGGATAGCAAAATCGAGACCAAAACCAGAAACCTCATATTTCAACGGAGTATGCTCTTCCTTAACTGTAAATGCACCAGCTTCAAACTGAACGATGCCAGTTCCTACTGAAAAAGCACTTTGTGATACACCAGGTCTATTTGAATTTATGACTTCTGTGTATTGCGCATTTGATAGGTTGAACATTATTAACGTAGATAAAACAAAAAATGATTTAAGTAGTCGCATTACATAGGGTTTAAATTCAAATATAGATATTTTATAGTTTTTTTAAGGGTTTATGGTGGAATATAAATTAGTATAATTGTATTTTTGAATATTCTAATTTATTATGATACACGAAGCCTCTGCAATGGGATTGTTAAGAACCATACTAATAATTTTACTCATCTATTTTGGTGTTAAAATATTAGCACGCCTATTTGCACCTTTTTTAATGAAATTTGTTGCTAAAAAAGCTGAAGAAAAATTTGGTCAGCAATTTGGTGGTTTTCAAAATCAAGCTAATCAGCAACAAAAGAAAAAGCAAAATGAAGGAGAAACGGTAATAGACCTGTCTCTTATACACATCTGACGCTGC
>CAJXVG010000172.1 GCA_913061495.1 uncultured Winogradskyella sp. | reverse complement strand
TCTACACGTAAGGAGTCGTCGGCAGCGTCAGATGTGTATAAGAGACAGCTTTTGACACTACACAATTAGGTAGAAATTATTATTCAGTGGATTTAATTAAACCAGGTGGTTATATAAGCATTAGAGCTAAGTATCTTTTTTGCAATGATACTTTGATTGCTTATAAGATAAATCCTCAAATGCCAGACGAACCTGAATTAATTGATAAGTATAAATTATGGTATTCAGAATTATTTGAATTCAACGATTCAAACGAAATAATCTCTATTTATTTAAATGAGGATAAATGGTTCGAACCGCTTGATGAATATGATGGAGAGAATAATATTGCCGACCAATCAGAACTTTTCAAACATTTCTTTTCTATTGAATCAGGAGATATTTATGGATATTATAATGGTTGGGGTGGTTTACATTATAATAGGGCACTATTTGAAAAACTTTTACCTGAATTAAATACTGAATTGATAGAATTAATAATGTTTAGTAAAAACCCTATTTCTCGTTTACAAGCGTTTCATTACTATTTGACTCATAAGTCAGAATTTGAAAACCAAACAGAAATTGAAAATTGGATGAATGAAGTATTAAAAAATCATCCAATTGTAAATTGTGCAGATTCTGACATTATTGGACGTTGTAATCCAAAAGAAAAACTAATGGAATATGTAAAATATGATTTGGAAAGAGAATAAACATTGGCTAACAAAAGCTATACCCAATAAGGGTTTTAGTGATAAAATGAAAGCAAATGCAAGCAAGGAAAATTAGTAATAAATTGAAATGGAAGTGCTTTAAAATCCCTTACTGGGCATAGCCAAACCGTTGGCATTCATTAAGACAAACTGCTACGAAATAAAATGACATTAAGAAAAGGAAAGACAAAATCAACTCTCGAAAGCTCAATCGAATCAGCTCTTTTAGCAGTTGAAATTTACAATAAACCGAGAACACCATTTCGAGTAGAAGGATTTATCACGCAAATGATAATGGCTTGGACTCGACTTTTTCACGCTCATTTTAATAACACTATTGGAAGCAGATATTATTACAAAAATGCAAATGGCAGATATCAAACAATTGACGGAGAAAAAAAGTCTTGGGAATTAAAAACTTGCATTACAAAACACGGAGGAATTCCATCTTCAGTAAAATCAAACTTAACTTTCTTTATAAAGCTTCGTAATAAAATTGAACATCGACATATTGACCGAGAAGAAGTTGGAATAATGATTTTTGGAGAATGTCAAGCACTACTCTACAATTATGAAAATACCCTAATTGATTTTTTTGGAGAAGAATATGCTTTAAACGAAAGTTTGTCTTTTTCTATTCAATTTTCGAGATTACGAAAAAAATCTCAACTGAAAGCGAGCAAAAAATTACTTTCAAAAGAAATTAAGGAATTAAAAACATTTATTGAGACTTATCGAAATTCTTTAACTGACGAAATTTTTAACACGCAAGAATATAGTATCAAACTAATTCAAGTTCCTAAAATATCAAATACCAATCGAAATGATTTGGCAGTAGAGTTTGTTAACTGGAATTCAATTTCTGACGCAGATAGAGAGAATTATGACAAAGTAACTGCAATAATAAAAGATAAAGTAGTAAAAAAAGAAGCAATAAATCCGGGAAAAAGGAAACCAAGTGACGTAATTACCAAAGTTAATTCAGAAATAGATTTTACAATAAATCATTACGACCATAAGTGCTTATATTGTTGTTTTAAAATAAGACCAGGAAGTGCAAATGATATTGACGACCCATTTGATACAGATGCGAATTATTGCCATTATGACGAAGTGCACGATGATTATGTCTATCAAGATGCTTGGGCTGAATTGATAATTAGAGGAATAAAAGCTGGAACATTATCAAAAGATATTTGGAAAGCAAAATTTAAAGCTAAAGAGAGTTTTGAATTAAGCGAATTTGAATTAGTAGAAGAATAACGAAATGCCAACAATGTATAAAATTAATTGCTTGGTTCTAGCCTACTTACGAAAATCCTCGCGGATTTTCTATTCGGTTTTTATTTGCTAATTTAGTTGCTTAAACCACGCAACTAATCTTATACGAGACCGTTGGGCTTCATACCCAATCTGACGTAAGATTTGAAATATTTTTTTCGTAAATTTGTTTAAAAGATTACAAAATGGACATTCAAACAACAAAACTGGAATTATTGAAAATCATATTGGAAAATGAAAACTCTGAATTTATCCAGCGTGTATCTGATTTCGTGAAAAAAGAGAAAAAAGACTTTTGGGACGAATTAAGTTTGTCTGAACAAAAGGAAATAAAAAAGGGAATTCAAGACCTTGACAATGGAAAAAGAGTTTCCTATGAATCTTTTTTAAAGAAAATTTCATAGTGAATGAAAGTATTCTTATCCGAACTTGCCGAAACAAAGCTTCTAAAACTCTCAGAATATCTATTAGAAAATTGGAATTTAAAAACTAGAGATAAGTTTATTTCAAAACTGACTGAAAAGATTAAGCAAATATCAATTCAACCTGATAGTTGCCCAAAATCAACGGAATTTAAAAATCTTTATAAATGTGTCGTAACCAAACAAACGACATTCTACTATAGAATTCAATCTGATAGAAAAGAAATTGAAATAATTACAATCTTTGATACAAGACAAAATCCTGATAAGTTAAAAAAGGATATTAATTAAAAAGTACGAAAGCCCAACACCGTATAAAAATAATTGCGGTTTAGTGCTAAAACAAAGGTCGTTGCGTGTTTGTAACGTCTGATTTTCCTTCGGAAAATCCTCGCATACAAACCCGCAACTATTCTTATACACAAACGTTGTAGGTAAGCTGACAAAACTATGGATATAAGTAAATTAAGTGGTGACGAATTTGTCGAACACGTAATAAGCGAACATAAAAAAAGAAACACTAAAGAATTTTATGAAACTCACCGTATTCGAAGAAAAGAAAATGAATTCATCGTAATGGAATTGAGAAACGCTGGATTTAAAGTTTCTGATTTATTTGACCTCGTAAATTTTAAACAAACCGAATTCGGATATATAAATATATTGCTCAACTTGCTGGACTCTGATAAAATTTCTGACCCAATAATCAAAGACGGAATTATAAGAGCAGTAACTGTGAGAAAAGCCAAAGGTATTGCCGAAGAAAAATTATTAGAGTATTATCAAAATCTTAAAACTGAAAAGGAAAAAGAACTAATTGGTTGGAGTGTTGGAAATTGGTTTGAATACTTATATGCGGATACTTACTTTGACCAAATAAAGAAAATTTCGACTGACAAGAATAACGGAATGTCGAGACAAATGTTTGTTCTTGCACTTGGAAAAACAAAAAAACACAAGTTAGAAGCTGAAAAACTATTGCTCGAATTGACTTTTGACAAAGAAGTTATTTTACACGCAATAGCTGGTCTTGGTAAACTGAAGTTAGGAAGTTCAATTGAACGACTGAGTGAATTAACAACTGATAAAAATAAAACTATAAAAAAGGAGGCAATTAAATCGTTGAAAAAAATAACAGCGAAATAAAAGCCTACCTACAACAATGCATATATTTTATTGCTAGGTTCTAGCCTGCTTACGAAAGTCCTCGCGGACTTTCTATTCGGTTTTTATTTACTAACTTAGTGACTTGATCACGCAACAAACCATATGCTAAACCGTTACCCAACATTTGAACTGACGAACTAACTACAAGCAATTGATAACATTTTTATACATAATTGGTGGAATTGGAGCGATATTTTTTATCTATTATTTTGTTTCCATATATATCCAATCAAATTCAGTCGAACATAAAGAATACAAACGTAAGCTAAAAGAAAGTTTGGCAGATGAATTCATTATAGACCCTGAAACTGGTACTAAAATCACGTTGGAAGAAGCAGAATCTGGACATTGGGTTGCTCACGATAACGAATTCAGAACTATACCTGAAACTGAATTGGAAAAGCTACTTACCGAAGACGAAAAACAAATTGAAATCGCACTCAACTATTTAAGAGAAAGTAAAGATTATAGAAAAACTGAACTGACTGATGAAGAATTTAACGTTTTTGACAATTCTAAAACTTTGAATAATTATGATGATTGGTCTTACTCAAATCCATTCTCTTTTGAAAATGGAATTGTAATATTGCCTGCACCTGAACTATACGGAATGACTTATTATCAAGACGATTATAAAGAATCCCATTTAATGTTTTGGAAAAAAATTAAAAATATAAACGGTCATTATTATTTAAGAGAAAAATCAACAGCAGAAAAAGTATTTGATAAATTTAGAAATGATGATGACCTTCAACTTGAAGACTATGAGTGTTTTACTATTAAGAAAAGTTTTGACTTAATAGTAATTAACAAACTTCTAGAAAAATTTGAGAATCAGAAAGGTTTAGAAATTGAGATTAATAATGACAACTTATTAGTCAAAACATTAAAACTGGCAAGTATAGAAGACATTAAACGGATTGAAAAAGTATTAAAAAACGTTGGGTAACACCGTGTAAAGCTTATTGCTTAAACATTTTCCATCTGAAACATTAATGACCATAAATTGTTAACCCTTTTTTATTAACTTTATAACTAATATTCGCAACAAGCCTTACACAAACACGTTGGCAATAATTAAACAAAATAAGAAACAATCAATTAAATTATGGCATTATACAAAATTACAGTAAAGAGTTCTTCTACAACAAATGGAATTAAATTAGAGAAAGGAATGTCTGTTCAAGTTACCACCAGAACTACATATAACCCAATATCCACAAATGGCGGAAAAGAAGTTGTTGATGCTTTTATGAGAATTTATGGAGTAGATATTAAAAGAGCTGGAAAGCTATCCTCTTCATATCTTGAACTTGAGAAGATAAGCTAATGACTGATTCCCCAAAAAAAGACTTTAAGGATATTGGATTAACTTGGTTTCCTTGGATTGGAAACAATTATGAGAATGGTGGAATATTTAATAAAAAAATACTAATTCTTGGAGAATCACATTATGGAACTATCAAAGATGCTTGGTTCAACGAAAATTTGACAAGATTATCAATTCAACAAAAAATTGGAGAAGCAACTGGAGAAAATGGAAAGTTTTACAAAAAAGCTTTTCATACTAACATATTTAAAGCATTCAATGAAAAACCAGCAACAAATGAAAATAAGGTTGACTTCTGGCATTCTGTTGCTTACTTTAATTATGTTCAAGGTTCTGTAGGAGACAAACCAAGAGTAAGACCTATAAAAGACGATTGGGAAAAATCGTTTCAACCGACTTTAGACAGTATTAAAATACTAAAACCCGATTTAATCGTAGTTCTTGGATATACTTTGTGGAAAAATATTTGGCATCGATTTGAAAATGATGTTTATGAAGAAACAACATTTAATAATAATCATAATATTCACAAATTACGAACTGATAACAATCCATTAATGTTTTGTATTAAACACCCAAGTTCTGGATTTTCAAGTGACTATTTTCGACCTAAAATTTTGAAATACATTAATGAAAAATAACTATTGCCAACACAGTATATAAAAAATTGCTATTTTTAGCTTACACAAAGTTGGTTGCGTGTTTGCCAGCTTCTGATTTTCCTTCGGAAAATCCTCGCACGCAAACACGCAACTTTCCATATACATAAACGTTGTAGCCAATTTGAGAAATGAAATTACTAATTGCAACATTTGGACTAATAATCAGCTTTGGACTAACGACCAAAACGAATATTGAACCGAAAACTAATTTCTACTCTTCAACTGAATTAATTAACAC
Source organism: uncultured Winogradskyella sp. (assembly GCA_913061495.1). Taxonomy (GTDB): domain Bacteria; phylum Bacteroidota; class Bacteroidia; order Flavobacteriales; family Flavobacteriaceae; genus Winogradskyella. The sequence continues at coordinate 500 of CAJXVG010000172.1, read as the reverse complement.
AAAGCCTATGGGACTTTTTCTATCAATGTCTGGAGTTATCGGAAAAACAAAAGAAGATGTTGAAAAATGCTTAAAAGAATTCGCTAAAAAAAATGGTGGAGACTTATTGAAAGAAAATCTGGACAATGAAAACCCAAATTTTTGTGTTATAAATGAAAAAAATGGAAACGTAACCGTCTTTTACCCAAGTGGCTTTAATGAATTTGGAGATGTTTCAAAATATATATCCGATAAACTCAATTGCCCTGTTTTCTTTTTCCATATTCACGATGGAGATTTATGGTTATATTTTCTATACAACAATGGAAATTTAGTTGACCAATTCAATCCGATTCCAGACTATTGGGATGATAATTTATCAGAAACAGAAATTGATGAACAAAAAGGAAATCCACAAATCGTTACGGAATTAGTTCCTAATGTAAAAAAAGAAAATATTGCCAACTATTATGTTCGTTGGGATTTAGACTGTCTCTTATACACATCTGACGCTGCCGACG
>CAJXVG010000171.1 GCA_913061495.1 uncultured Winogradskyella sp. | reverse complement strand
TCTACACGTAAGGAGTCGTCGGCAGCGTCAGATGTGTATAAGAGACAGATTATAGGGTTGGCAATTGGCAGTTTTTTAGATAATATAAACGGGAACGGCAATCCACTTATAGGTGAACGTCAAACAGGCAAACGAGAATTTGATCCTTACAGACAAAGAACCAGTACAAGAACAGAGCAACGACCACAAACGCACTCTGGAGATTTTGAAGTAAGTCTACTCATTTTAGCTTCAATAGTAATAAAAGCAGATGGTAAACAAGACCAACGTGAATTGGATTTTGTGCGGCAGCAATTTAGAAACATGTACGGAAAGGAAAGGGCTAACCATGCATTTAAGCTGTTTAAAGGCATTAGCAAACAAACTATTTCTACGAAACAGGTTTGCAACCAGATAAGACAAATGATGGACCATGCGTCTCGTTTGCAATTGCTTCATTTTTTATTCGGAATAGCTAAAGCAGATGGTTATGTGACTGAGGATGAAATTCGCCAGATTTACACCATTACAGGTTATTTAGGCATTAGCAATAAAGATTATGAAAGCATTAAAGCGATGTTTTATAATAGTACAAATAACTCGTATAAAATTCTTGAAATTGATAAGTCAGTTTCAGACGACGAGGTAAAAAAAGCTTATCGGAACATGGCAAAGAAATACCATCCAGATAGAGTTGGGCATTTAGGTGAAGAACATCAAAAAGGTGCAGAAGCTAAGTTTAGACAAGTGCAGGAAGCTTACGAGCATATTCAAAAAGAACGTGGGTTTAAGTAGTGTATGTCATTCAGAAGGACTGAAGAATCTCGAACTCATAAGCTATAAATTCTTCGCTGCGCTCTTAATGACAAAAACCCCTTTATACGTAAATCGATTCACCCTCTAAACAAAAAGAAATCATCTTTCATATCTTCAATCTGGGCATCTCTATTTGTGATGATGTAATCAATGGCTTTTGACGTAAAAGCATCACCTTTTTCAGTTAATGAAACAATTTGATTTTCAATATGAATCATATTATTTTTCTGAGCTAAATCGAGTACACTTTTAGAGCGGACTTTTTGCCAATTGATGTGTTCATTTAGATGTTTTACATGACGCTCTTCTAATTCATCGTGATTTTTTAAATGTAAGAGAAAAGTTAATAATGAAACTTCAATGCGTTGTTGTTTTTCACGATATAATACCGCAATAATCCCTTTTGATGGAGCAAATAAATAAACCATTAAAAATACCAGACCAAGAATGGTAGTGATTGAACCAGCAATAGATGCATCTAACCAATGTGCTACCCAATAACCCATTATGGCACTGAAAATTCCAAAACCAACTGCTAATACCAACATTTTCTTTAAGTCTGTAGTCAATAAATAAGCTGTAGCAGCTGGCGCAATCATAAGGGCAACAACCAAGATTGCTCCAACCGCATCAAACGCACCAACTGTAGTTACTGAAGAAACCGACATTAACCCATAATGGATTATAGCTGGCGAAAATCCAAGTGAAGCTGCCAAACCTTTATCAAACGTGCTTACTTTTAATTCCTTAAAAAAGGTAATTAATAACGTGAGGGTAATGAGTAGAATAGAACCCACAATCCATAGTGATTTCGGACCAACATCAGCTCCATTTATAATGAGTCTATCAAAAGGAGCAAAGGCCAATTCGCCCAATAAAACAGCGTCTACATCTAAATGGACATCGTTGGCATTTTTTGCAATTAGAATAACTCCAATACTAAACAAAGCAGGGAACACTAATCCTATGGCTGTGTCTTCTTTTACCAAGTTAGTTTTCTGAATATATTCCACTAAAACAACCGTTATAATTCCTGTGAAAGCTGCAAAAAGTATGAGTAAAGGTGAATTTAAATTGTGTGTAATGAAAAATCCAATAACAATTCCGGGCAAAATAGAATGACTGATGGCGTCACTAATCATTGCCATTTTACGGAGCACTAAAAAGGTGCCAGGAATAGCACAAGCTACAGCAACAATGCTAGCTATAAGTTGAATTTCAATCTGTGCGCTACTCATCGGTTTCGTTTTGTTGGTTATACAAATTTGAAGCAGCATTAAACCCTTTTGCTGTTAAGCTCCACATATTCCCTGTAAGCTTTACATAATCTTTTTCAACTAATTTCTGAAGTGTGCCTTTGGTATAACCTTGAAAATTATTCAAGATTTTAATGGCATGAGGATGCGATACATTCTCGTGGGTTTCAGCAATGTTATACATAAAAGCTAGTGTCTTATGCAATTCGAGATCACGACGATTTTTAACAAATCGGATTTGCCTGAAGAGCAACCCACGGCTTGGTGAGAATATAAACGAAATCAATACAAATACTCCAGCTACCAAAACTATAACAGGACCTGTAGACAGATTATTCTGACTAGCACTAATTGCAGTACCAAAGACTCCCGAAAAAGCTCCAAATAAGGCTGCCAAAAACACCATTACAGATAGACTGTTGGTCCATTGTCTTGCAGCTGCAGCTGGTGCTAACAACATAGCGCTCATTAACACAACACCAACGGTTTGAAGCCCTAAAACGATCGCCAAAACTATAAAACTGGTAATCAAAACATCAATAGTCTTGGTATTAAAGCCTAATGTTTTTGTGTAGTCTGCATCAAAAAGAAGGATTTTGAATTCCTTCCAAAACAGTAGCATTACCAATAAGCATATTCCTGTAACGATTGCCATAGTCCAAACATCACTTTCTACTAAAGTAGCAGCTTGCCCAAATAAGTATTTGTCTAATCCTGCTTGATTGGCATTGGGTTGTTTTTGAATAAAAGTTAACAATAACATTCCAAATCCAAAAAATAAGGAAAGAATTAAACCTAAAGCTGTATCGGATTTCAGATGGGTTTTGGAAACTATTCCTCTAATCCAAAAAGTACCAATGAGACCACTTATGAGTGCACCAATTAACAATGTGTTGCTGTCTTTTGCTCCAGTGATTAAAAATGCTATGGCAATACCTGGCAATGCAGCATGAGAAATTGCATCACCTAATAAACTTTGTTTTCTTAATACAGCAAAACTGCCAAGCATACCTGTAACTGCACCTAGTATTGCTGTACCAAGCGTAATGGTTCTTAGCGTGTAGTCTGTAAAGACAAGTTTTATATATTCTGTTATATCCACAAATTTCCTGTGAAAGCAGAAACTTTATTCCGCTTTATTATATTAATTTTTTTATAGGATTCCTACCTATTTACTCTTGAATACTCACTTTATAATTAATGCCATAAGTCTTTGTAAGGTTATCATCATTAAAAATATCCTTTACAGGACCAGTGGCTATTTTCTTCACGTTTAGAAAGGTAACCCAATCAAAATATTCGGGAACAGTTTGTAAATCATGGTGAACTACGATTACAGTTTTTCCTGCTTTACGTAAAGCTTTGAGAATATTGATGATTGCTATTTCAGTAGATGCATCCACACCTTGAAAAGGTTCGTCCATAAAGTAGATTGCTGCATTTTGCACCAAGGCTCTTGCCAAGAATATACGCTGTTGTTGCCCTCCAGAAAGCTGACTTATTTGTCGGCTTTTAAAAGATAGCATTCCTACTTTTTCAAGAGCTTCTAACGCTGCTTTCTTTTCCTTTTGTCCAGGTCGTTTTATCCATCCTAAACTTCCGTAAGTACCCATCATTACCACATCTAAAGCCGTAGTTGGGAAATCCCAATCCACACTTCCTTTTTGAGGCACATAAGCTACTTTTTGGCGTTGTTTATCATAAGGTTTTCCGTAAATAGAAACACTACCTGCAATAGGTTTCAAAATTCCTAAAATAGATTTTATAAGTGTAGATTTACCTGCTCCATTAGGGCCAACAATAGCCATGAGTACTCCTTCTGGGATTTCTAAATCGATATCCCAAAGTACAGGTTTGTAGTTGTATGCTACGGTGAGGTCATCTACTTTTACGGCTATTTTACTCATCTTTTTCTAATAATGCGCTAATTATGGTTTTAATATTATATCTGTACATACCTAAATAAGTGCCTTCAGGTGTGCCTGCGTTTCCTAAAGCATCAGAATACAAAGTGCCTCCAATTTCTACATTATGCCCTTTGGATTTTACAGCTTCTTGTAAAGCTTCAATAGTTCTTTGAGGTACTGAACTTTCAACAAATATGGCTTTAATTTTATTTTCAATTATAAACGTTGAGAGCTTTTGTACGTCTTGTACTCCAGCTTCTGTTGCTGTGGATAAACCTTGCAATCCCATAACTTTAAACCGATACGCTTCACCAAAGTAACTAAAGGCATCGTGAGCTGTAACTAATATTCTTTTCTCTGATGGAAGAATATCAACTACACCTTGAACATCTTTCTTAAGATGATCTAATTCATTTAGATATTTTTTTTCGTTTAAACTATAATTTTCAGCATTCTCAGGATCCACTTCAGATAGAACTTCAGTCACTTTTTTAGCGAAAATTTTAAAATAATCGATATCAAACCACACGTGTGGATCGTAATTTGAAGCAAAAAATTCTGATTCAATTAATTTACTTTTATCCAATTCTTCCGCCAATGCAATTGAGGTTTTTGATTTGCTTTCCATTTTCTCAAAAACTTCAACCAGTTTTCCTTCTAAATGAAGTCCGTTATAAAAAATTATGTCCGCATTAACAAGTTTGGCAACATCTCCTTCACTGGCTTTATATAAGTGTGGATCAACTCCACTTCCCATTAATCCCTCAATATTTATATGGTCACCTCCAATATTTTTTACCAAGTCCGTAATCATAGTTGTTGTTGTAACTACGTTTAATTTGCCATTGGTTTTGTTATCATTTTTGCAACTAAGTAATACTGTCAGTACTAAAATTGCTATAAATTGTTTTTTCATTTTAATTAGTTTCATTTTATAAATTATTGTTTTAATCTTTTCGGCTTAACTCTATAGCTTAAACCGAGCCCAACCAAAATATCTTGTCCTTCTGTAAAACTGGTACCTGCGTAAGCATCTAATTGTAAATCATTACAGACTAAATAGGTTAAACCTGCATCCAAATAGTGATTGGCCGAACTGTCTTCTGGCAAATCGCCATATATTTCTGCAAATATTCCAAATCTATCACTTAAGCTATAACCATAAGCTAAAGTGTAAATAGCTGCTGCTTCAGGTGAGTCATTTCCCCATTCTGCTCCTAAATTATAGCCTAAACTAGACTTTTCACTTAAGGTATGTGCAAATGAAAATCTAAAATCTACACCAGTAGTTTCTGGTCTGTAATCTTCCGATGCACTAAAAACTGGAAACACATGGCCAATTACAGCAATTTCTGGCATCGCACCATTCTCTTCTGCAACGTCTATTTTTACACCTAGTAATAATGTCGAAAATCCACTTGTTATATTATCTAATTTATTGCCATTAACTTTGGTAACTTCTTCAACGAAATCCCAACCTAAACGTAATTCTAGATTATCTAAAATACCGTATCTAATAAGAGTTGTATTAAAGGTATAACTTTCTGACTGTATATTGTTTTTCTCAAAAGATTCATAGAGTCCTCCTATTTCAATCTGTAAGACATTTTCACCTACTGTGGATGATGCTTCAGTAGCATCTGGTCTATCTGTAACGAGAACTTCTGAAATTGTGTTTTCTTGAGCGAATGAGAATAAAACAGACGCACAAAAAGCACTTATAAAAATCATGTTTTTTTTAGGTGATTGAATTGACATAAATTAAATTAGAAAAATCTTTATTTAACAAAATTGTATTAGAACCGATTGACAACTCAGTCATTTTATTATTTTTAAATTGTTTGGAAACTTTTACCTCGTGACCATATTTTAATTTATGATGGGAACAGAACTCAAAAAATTCTTTATCATCACTTGTTAATCGGGATATGATATATGTTTTTCCTTCTTCGGCTGTAGATAGTGGAATTGAAGTGTCTGTTGTGGTGATTTTTCCATCTTTATTGGGAATAGGATCTCCGTGTGGATCAAATTTAGGATGACCTAAATAATTACTTATTTTTTCCGCCAATAAATCTGAAGTTTGGTGTTCTAAAAGTTCTGCTTCTCTATGAATGTCGTGCAATGACATATCAAACAGTTTAAACAAAAAGGATTCCCATAAACGGTGTTTTCTCACAACATTTAAGGCCATTTTTTTACCCTTATCTGTCAGTTGTAATTCTTGGTACTTTTCATAATTAAGCAGGTCTTTAGCTGCTAACTTTTTCGCCATATCTGTTGCCGCTGCACTAGATATACCAAGTTTTTTTGCAATGTTACCTGGTTTGGTATTATGTGCATCGTGTGAATTGTTGTTGTAAATGGCTTTTACAAAATTTTCAATAGCAATAGACCTGTCTCTTATACACATCTCCGAGCCCACGAGACCGAGGCTGATCTC
>CAJXVG010000170.1 GCA_913061495.1 uncultured Winogradskyella sp. | reverse complement strand
ACGAGATCAGCCTCGGTCTCGTGGGCTCGGAGATGTGTATAAGAGACAGAAACAGGACATACCAAAAACTTTAGCTTTTATATATCTGTTGCCATTATTGTTAATATCTCAGAGTTTTGAAAAATCCGTCGAGGATATTGCTGGCCAACTGCAATCCGTAGAAACCTCTAAAGCACAGTATAGTCAAGACATAAAAGGCATATCTAAAGGTTATGTGGCACTGAGAATAACAGAATTAGATTCCAAAGGAGATACTGAAGCAATTGAGTACAATTTCAGTTTTGCAGACGTTGATGCCAATACTGTACGAGCCATTACCAAAAAAGACATCATCATGGTACAATTGCTTATTAAAAGCCAACAGAAGCTCATAAAAAAAATTGAAGATTCAGGTGACGATATAAGTTACGTGGATGAAGTCTCAATCTATGCAAAAGATATCGATAATGGTAGAGACATCGTTGCCGCAATAAAAGCAGCAATACCAATAAGTGAAACCATTGAGGATAATAAGTTGTCCTTAACTACATACCAAGATCATCTCAATTGGCTTAAAGAGAATGTTGTAGAGGTGGATTATTCAAAGACCCAATACACACAAAAGCTTGATAACACATCAAAATTAAATGGCTATGTAGAATTTGACTGTAAAAAAAGTTCAAAAAGCAAAACGGACAGTGAGCGTTATATGTTCAATTTTGCTTTGCTCAATCCAAATAGTATCAATTTCAAAATCAAAAACGACGAATTTTTTATTGAAGTTGAAAACAGAAGAGGCCTAAAAACAATAAAAACTTTTGAAAATGGCGAACAACAAAACTTTAGTAACAGTTTGGAATTCTATGCAGCGAGTGTTGAAAACGGAAAAGATATTTACAAAGTATTAAAAGCTATAATCCCACTAGCTGAAAAAGCCTTTGAAAATAAAAAACCAGACGTTTCCACCAGAAGTAAAGCCATTAATTACCTAAATAAAATTATGGAAAATGTTTCTGGAAATGATAAATCCATTTCTCAGAATATTAAAAATGAATGTGTTACGGAATTCAACCAAAAGCTGTCAACCTCAAAAGATACCGAAGACCATACCTATAATTTCAACTTTATAGACATTAACGCAGATAATATGGACTTTGATTCCAATAGAGATTTACTCTATGTCACGTTAAACACAAAGCAGCAGCACAAGTACATAAAACATATTGAAAACGGTGAAATACAAAATTATACCGAAGACATAAAGCTTTATGTGAATGCTATAGAGGAAGCAATGATTGCAATCGATGCCATAAAAAATACAATTGCACAGTGCGAAACGGAATCACAAGATTTATCTAATGTATCACTTGATAAAGGCTTACAAGAACTCTCAAATACCATTAGTACCGTAAGCATCAATGAAGATAATTACGAGCAAAGCCTTGAGCTTATTGATGATGCTAACGACGTTGTGCGTTTTACCAAAATCTTTTCAGACACCAAAAAAAGCGAAGAAAACATCTTTGAGTTTGGGTTAAAGGACATTAACCCGAAAAGTGTAGAAATGACCACAAAAGGCAAAAACGTACTCGTGGAGCTCAGCACAAAATATTTTGAAAAAATAATAAAAACCTACGAGGATGGCGAAATAAAAAGCTACAGCAACAAAATTGAAATTGAGGCGGATGGCATTGAAAATGCCAGAACAATAGTGAAATTGTTAAAAGCCGTAACTGAAGAATAGAATAATGCTATTAACCAAACACAAATAATTATGAAAAGATGTATTCTACTACTATCAATCTTAGCACTCACATTTGGGTGCAGTAGCGACGACGATAATGGCTCAAACGAATTTGACGGATCGCTGGAGTCCATTGAGAACTTTTTTACACCAGAACTTGTGGCGGCCTTGGAAGATTTGGGCTTTAATATCAATACAGGAAATACACCTCCCGATGTTGAAGGGGAATATTTTATAAGTCCGGTGATATTAACGGCCTCTAATGTGCCTAGTGATAATATAGGTGCTGTATTTGCTGATTATACGGCATCTTTTAGCAATCAAAATAATGGTTCGCTTACAATTGATTTTATGGGTGAGGGCGGTAATCAAAGCGACATTGGTAATGGATCTTTTGTTGCTGGAGATGGCAATGAATTTACCGTTTTATTAAAATTAACATCACAAATAGGGTCAATACCTGTTGACACAGCTTTTGCAATTTCTGGAACATTAACAGAAGATGGTATAGAAAATTTACAGAATGCAGTATTGATGTTAGACGATAAAGGAGACCCTGAAGGTGTTTACATAGAAAACAATCAGGGTAGGCTGTTGTCCGATTCTGATGGATTTTCTCCAAGACAATAAAACTATTTTTTAGGTAATAATTAATCCATAAAAACTTAAAACGATGAAAACAAAACAATTATTTTTTACTATCGCTGTATTATGTACTGCATTCTTATTCTCCTCAATGGTACAATCTCAAACCACATGGAGGGTAAACAATCAATCCAATTATGATGGAGCCACTTTATTTGGTGATAATTATGGTGGCACACCGAGTTTCCCTGTATTTAGTGAAATTAATGAGGCTATTGCTTACCCGAATGTAATGGCAGGTGACACCTTGCATATAGAGGGTTCTACTATAATTTATGCTGATGCTGCTGTCACAAAACAACTAGTGATAATTGGTCCAGGCTACTTTCTAAGCGAAAATTCAAAAGTGTCAAATAATACTTATGATGCAAAAATAGGTCGTATATCACTAAATTCAGGTTCAGAGTTTTCTCAAATTATAGGAATGAATGTCGTTAATGATGGTTCAAGTAATGATGGGACAATTTTTGTAGGAGTAAACGAAATTACTATTAAGCGATGTAGAATAGAGCGACAGATTCAATTTGGAACTCTGTTAACAGGTGTTTACGTTCTTCAAAATTTTTTCTCTAACGTAACTAATTCTAATGCTTTTAGAAATAATGGATCTAGTAATTTTGTTCCACCTCAAGATGTAATATTCAATAACAACATCTGCGAAAAAACGTTGATATGGTCAAACGGTAATTTTACAGGTACTCTTTTAGAATGTAATAATAACATATTTAATGGTCCTTCAAATGAGTTGAACTTAGAGTTCAACACAAGTTCATTTCAAAATAATATCTTAAGAGCACCTGGTATCACGGCTAATATAAACAATGGCACCAATAATAATGTGCAGTTTAATACAGTTTCTTTATCTAGTGTTTTTTCAGGAACAATGGGTAACCTTTGGGCGCCAAATATGGCAATATTATTTGTGCCAGAAGGAACCACTGACAGTAGCTATCAATTGCAGGCAGGATCAGCAGATAACGTAGCGGGCGGTGATGGTTCAGAACGTGGTGCATTTGGAGGTATAGTTGCTACCAATCGTTACAATCTTTCTGGCCTAGGAGCTATACCTGTTGTCTACGAGGTAACTACTACAGGTGTTTCTGAAGCTGGGACTGGATTACCTGTAAGTATTAAAGCAAGAACCAATAATTAATTTTGCTATGAAACAGTTTATTATTACGGTCTTACTTTTGACAATAGCAATACATGTCCATTCACAATCCAATACCGTTCAGGTAGAGTATTTTTTAGATGCAGATAGTGGTTTTGGGATGAATACGGTATTGGATATTGCATCTCCAGACATAGATATTACAGAAGCTGTTCTGGCAGATATTCCAGCTTCTACCTCTGTCGGATATCACAAACTTTATATTAGGGCCAAAGATATAGATGGTAATTGGAGCCATACTGTAAGAAAGAACATTGAAATATTTGCACCTGTTGAGAATAATGTGATTGAAGGTGAGTATTTTATTGATTTAGATTCAGAGTTCGGAGTAGCCAATACTTTTAATATAAATCCACAGACACAAGAAATTCAGCAAGAATTTATTGCGCAAATATTGCAGACAGTTACACTAGGATATCATAAGCTTTACGGTAGAGTAAAAGATGCCTATGGTAATTGGAGCCACACTTTTAGGAAGAATATTGAAGTTTATTTAAATCCTGTAACCAATATTGTAGAGATTGAATACTTTTTTGAAGATGATTTACAATTTGGCAATAATACATTAGTAGCTATAGATGAACCAGATGTTGATGGTACTTGGACATTTGATATTTCATACCCTTTTGGTGAATACGACTTTGAAGATGTATTATTTGTAAGGGTCAAAGATTCTAATGAAAACTGGTCCATAACAACTATTCTCGATGAAATAGAGGTTTTGGGTGTTGAAGACAACTTGCAGCGAGAGGTGCAGGTTAGCCCAAATCCTTTCAGGGAAAGCATATATTTGGAAATTCCAAACTATTTAGAACTTAAATCTATTATGGTTTTCGATATTTCGGGAAAAAAAGTGTATAGCTCAAGTAATTATTTAAGAAAACTAGAACTTAGCAATTTACAGGCAGGAACCTACATACTAAGGTTGTCAACAGAAAAACAAAAAGCAATTTTTAAAATTGTAAAACAGTAGTTAGTTGGTCTTAGGTTTTTAAGTGTTGAAAAACCATCTCAAATAGAGGTGGTTTTTTAAATTAAACCTATTACATTTGAAATATTAACACCTGTCGCACCAATATGTTCAAAAACTTGCTTTTTCTTTTATTGCTGTCTTTTTGTTTTTCTAACCTTATGGCTCAGAGCATTGTTGGCAAATGGAAAACAATAGACGATGAAACTGGCAAAGCCAAATCTATTGTAGAGATATATGAGGACAACAAAAAATATTATGGTAAAGTAATTGATATTCTAAATCCTGAAAAAAAGGATGCCATCTGCATTGAATGTGAAGGAGATAATAAAAACAAACCTATTGTTGGTTTAGTGGTTATAAACGACCTTGTAAAAGATAAGAATGTTTATAATAGTGGTACGGTTTTAAACCCAGATAATGGTGAAACCTATAAATGCCGATTAAAACTTCAGGACGATCCAGATACACTTCAAGTTAGAGGATATCTGGCTTTTTTTTACAAAACCCAATACTGGAAACGCATTAAATAATGCTCAATTTCATAGACGTTATACTGCCAATTCCGCTACAAAAAGCGTTCACTTACCATATAACTAAGGCAGAATCTGATTTTTTAGAAGTTGGAATGCGCGTAGCAATACCATTCGGTAAAAATAAAATTTACACAGGCTTAGTTTACAAAATCCACAAAAACCCTCCAACCGCATACGATGCAAAGACTATCCATCAAATATTAGATGAAACACCAATAATAACATTAAAACAATTAAAACATTGGGAATGGATAGCCAATTACTATATGTGTAGTTTAGGTGAGGTGATGCGAGCAGCAATGCCAAACGCATTTATTCTTGAAAGTGAAACCATAATTTCAAGAAACGAAAAAACAACGGTAGAAGATTCAAAATTAAAAGATGATGAGTTTTTAATTTATGAAGCACTACAACATCAATCTTCGTTAAAAATTCAAGATGTGGTTTCAATACTAGATAAGAAACGCGTGTTGCCCATTATCAACAGTTTGGTAAAAAAGGGAGTTTTAAATTTACAGGAAGAGCTTTATGAAAAGTATCAACCTAAATTAGTGCGTTATGTGAAACTTCACCAAAATCACAAATCTGAAATAAAACTACAGGAATTATTAGAAGAATTGAGTCGTGCTCCAAAACAGCGCGAAGTTGTGTTGACGTTGTTTACAATGGAAGCTTCAGAAAAGAAACCTATTAAAGTTTCTGAATTATCTCAGCGCAGTGCTGCTTCTAATGCCATTATAAAAGCGCTGATTGATAAAGAAATTTTGGAAGAATACTATATCCAAACAGATCGTGTTCAGTTTGATGGTGAAGGAGACGCAAATGCAAAGCATTTGAACGACGCACAAGAAATTGCTTATAATGAGCTTCAAACTATCTTTAATGATAAATCAGTTGCTTTGCTACACGGAGTTACATCATCTGGTAAAACTGAAATTTATGTAAAGTTAATTCAGGAGCAACTAGAGATAGGAAAACAGGTTTTGTATTTGTTGCCAGAAATAGCCTTGACTACCCAATTGGTTCAGCGGCTTCAGGATTATTTTGGGGATAAGGTAGCTGTGTTTCACAGTAGGTATTCAGGAAACGAAAGGGTAGAGGTATGGCAGAATATGCTAAATAATTTAGAAAAAGCTCAAGTTGTTATTGGACCACGCTCAGCACTATTGTTACCATTTTCAAATTTGGGATTGATTATTGTAGATGAAGAACACGAGCAATCCTATAAACAATTTGATCCTGCCCCACGCTATCACGCAAGGGATGCTGCAATTGTATTGGCTAATTTCCATAACGCAAAAACACTTTTAGGCTCTGCAACACCAAGTTTAGAAAGCTATTTTAATGCTAGCCAAGGAAAATACGGTTTAGTGGAATTAAACACACGTTACAACCTGTCTCTTATACACATCTCCGAGCCCACGAGACCGAGGCTGATCTCG
>CAJXVG010000169.1 GCA_913061495.1 uncultured Winogradskyella sp. | reverse complement strand
CGTAAGGAGTCGTCGGCAGCGTCAGATGTGTATAAGAGACAGATCGAATATTAAATAGAAAGAAAACATAATCAGTTAATTTTAAATGCTCTAAATGAATAAGCTTAATATAATATCGCTCATAAAATTCTGTGCATTTACCGTTTTTTTAGGTAGAGCATATCAATTTTATTTTTTTGGTGCACCTTTTCGTGCTATTTTATGGGATGAGAGTTTATTAACTCCCATTGTAGAAGGTGTATTTAATTATTCTTGGTATGAATATGCAACAAGCGCAGCTGTTAATTATTGGATAGAATTTTTTACAAAAATCTGTAGCGTTTTGCTTTTAATATCAGCTATAGTAAGTTTATTCTGGGATAAAATTAAGTATGTTCGGTTAAAAAAACTATCTTTAAGTTCAGGTATTTTTATTTTAATTCTACTTGGAGTTAGTATGGTTAAGGACAGAAACTATGATTATTTTCAGTTCTTTGAAATGACTATGCAATTTGTGGCTCCACTAGTCTTATTAAGATATACTGACTTAAACAAAATAGATTATAAAAAAACTATACTTATATTAAAAATTGCTATTGCTCTAACATTTATTCCACACGGATTATTTGCAATGGGAGCTCTTAACTTACCAGGTAAATTTGTTGATATGACAATTTTGATACTTGGTGTAAATGAAACCCAAGCAACAATCTTCCTTTTCGTAGTTGGTTTATTAGATGTTATTTTATCGGTGATTATTTTTGTGCCGAGACTTTCGAAATATGTATTAGTGTATATGGTTGTTTGGGGTTTTTTAACAGCAATGGCAAGACCCATATCGGGTTATAATTCTCATTTTGTTTCTGCTACTTTACATGGTAGCTTATATTTAATGATATATAGATTATCACATGGTATGGTGCCATTAATAGCTTATATAATTGAAAAAAAATTGATTAAAAAACCGATTAGCAACGCATGAAAATTAAAATAGCTTTCACCTGCACACTTTTGCTTAGCATATTTTATGGATATTCTAATACAGACAAATATCGCTTAATATTACGTGACGATCCTTCTACAACAATTACTATTGGGTGGAATCAAATATCTGGGACAGAGCCTGTGTTACATTATGGGACGGTAGACCATGGCACTAACATTGGCGATTATACATTTTCAGTACCTGTAGATAGTTCTATTTCATATAAAGGTATGAATAACCAATTTGTAAGATTAATAAATCTAACACCCAATACTAATTACTATTTTGTAATAGAAGACACTGAAGGTACGAGTCAACGTTTCTGGTTTAGAACAGCTCCAAATGATAACAGTCGTTTATCCTTCATTGCTGGTGGAGACTCTAGAAATAACAGAACTCCTCGACAAGATGCCAATTTACTTGTTAGTAAATTAAAACCCCATGCCGTACTGTTTGGAGGAGACATGACAGATGATAATTCTGAAGCTGAATGGAGAAATTGGTTAGATGATTGGCAACTTACAACTGCTAGCGACGGAAGAATGTTTCCTATTATTCCTGCACGTGGAAATCACGAAACAGATCCAGAGACGATATATAACTTGTTTAATACAACAAATTCAGATTCATATTATGCGGTTACATTTGGAGACAATTTAATTAGAATCTATACACTAAACTCTGAAGTTTCAGTGTTAGGAGACCAAAAAACTTGGTTAGAAAATGACTTAACATCATCTTATGATGTAACGTGGAAAATGGCTCAATATCACAAACCAATGCGTCCACATACAAGTGCAAAAGCAGAGAATAATAATCAATACACAGCTTGGGCTAATCTCTTTTATGACAATAATGTAAGGCTGGTTGTAGATTGTGATTCACATATAACAAAAACGACATGGCCAGTAAAACCCTCTTTTGAACAAGGTAATGATGAAGGTTTTGTTATCGATCAAACAAATGGAACGGTTTATACTGGCGAAGGCGGTTGGGGAGCACCTTTAAGACCTAATAATGATCCTAAAAGTTGGACTAGAAATTCAGGGTCTTTCAACCAGTTTAAATTAATTTTAGTAGAGGAATCTAAAATAGAATTAAGAACAATTAATGTAAACAATGCCTCATCGGTGGGAGAAGTTTCCAATACAGATCCATTTACATTACCATCTGGCTTAAATGTGTTTTCACCTCCAACGGGTAATGTAGTCACAATAGATAATAATGCACTTGCTGTTTGTCCTCCGCAAGGAAGTCCTTGTGATGATGGTAATTCTGCTACGGTTTTTGATGAGGAAGACGGTTCTTGTCACTGTATTGGTTTAGAAGAAAATCTTTTAACTTATGCTACAATTCCCATATCAACTTCATCTGATGATGCTGAAGAGATTATTTCAAACAATCTTGTGAATATCGCTAGTTCAGATCTAGAAATGGTAAACGATAACGGAAATAACCAAATAGTTGGTCTTAGGTTCAATAATATTAATATTCCAGAAGGAGCAACTCTTTTACGAGCCTATATTCAGTTTGAAACGGATGAGATAAACGACCCTGGGGATTCTACAGATCTTATAATTCATGGTGAATTAGATGTAAACAGTAATACGTTTTCAGTAACAAACAACAATATTTCTTCGCGTACATTGACCGCAAACACAACTGAGTGGAACAATGTAGATGATTGGAGCGCCATAGATGTGGCAAGTTATTCGCAAAGAACACCTGCTATTACAGATATTGTAGATGAAGTTATTTCCCAGGAAGGTTGGATTTCAGGAAATTCAATAACCTTTATAATCTCTGGCACAGGAAAGCGTGTAGCAAAATCATTTGACGAAAACGATTTGGGAGCACCAAAATTACTATTATATTATAACTCTAATTGTCCTATCACCTCTATCGCTATTGGTACACAAGGTGTATGTGACGACTCTAATGATACCTATTTTCAAGATTTGATTATTGAGTTTAATGATGCTCCAGCCACAGGAACATTAAATGTCAATGGGCAATCATTCGCTATAGAAACAAGTCCTCAAACGATAACCTTAACTGATTTGGAAGCCAATGGACTAGAAGTTGACGTCGTTGCTTTTTTCTCTGATGAAGTTAATTGTGTTTACGAAAATAAACTTGTTTTTGAAGCTCCTAGTAAATGTAGTTTAAATGGCGTGCCAGATAATTTACCAGATGACAATACAAATTTAGCTTTGTTGGAAGAGGCTACCTTAAGCGGATCGGCAGAGGATGGCAAAGGCTCATTGGAAGAAATCCTATATAACCCAACAAGTAACGACTACATCGTTTCTACAACTTGGAACGAATATGGAGTGGATACCAATGTTAACTTAGGAACACCAAATGTTGAAAACGGTTTTAAGTGGCAAGTAAATTGGCCAAATGTAAAATATATTAATTACATAACTTTTGGTGGCACATACCCTAATCAGGCACAACCAAATACCTTATGGCGAATCAGCTATCGTAGGGATGGTATATGGACAGTTATTGATGAAGGTCAAGGTGCTTGGATTGATAGCGGTATTTACGAATGGGGAGGACCTGAATTTAATCCTATTAAAGCAGATGCTTTGCGAATACAAGCATACAGTGATGGCCAAAACGATTTGGTTAGCATACATTTGAGAGGACGTGGCGGAATCTCTAACAATACAAACGATAGTGCTACAACACCAAAAGCAACACTTATTCAGTATTTAGCTCCAGGGAATGATTGTGGAATCAATATTGCCGCTAATGAAATGTTATATTGTGGAGATTCTTGGATTAATGGAGACGGTCCCACTGATACTACAGAAACAAAAGATATTATTATAGGCAACGGAACCTACACCATTCCTATTGAAACTGATATTGAAGTAAACAACATTGAAGTTGCCGGTGGTGCTTCCGTAATTATAAAGGAAGGTGGTAGCCTTACGGTAAATGGCAACCTTACCAATAACGGCAGTTTTCAACTCCAATCTTCTTCCACTAGTTATTCTAGCCTTATCGTCGAGGGAATAGTTATTGGAACAGTGTCCTATAAACGACACGTAAATTCCTATAATGGCATCACAGGTAACGACCTTATTTCCTCACCTTTCAGCGGACAGACCTTTGGTAGTTTTGCCAGTGACAACACTAACCTCTTTGAGAATCCTAATAATGATGACCAAAAATTATTTGGTCCTTTTAATGAAACTTTAGGTAGTTACCAAAACTATTTCGTTTCCACAGATGCTTCATTAACTTTAAATAAAGGAGTTGGCTATAGAGCCGCTAGGGATGCTTCAGAAGATGCAATTAATGGTACTACCCTTACTTTTATAGGAAATGTGGAAACCAGTGGATTTAATATTCCAATCACGGAGTCAGCATCATCATTCAGTGGTTGGAACCTTATAGGAAACCCATACCCTTCTTATATCGACTTTGAAACGTTCTTTGACCTCAATAAGGCACAGTTAGATATTGGTGTTTCCCAGGCCGTTTATGGCTATGATGGTAATGCTTCGAATGGCTGGACCATTCTAAACAGTTTAACTTCCAATTTCCTTATTGCACCTGGACAAGGATTTTTTGTTAAGGCAAAACCAGATGGAGGATCCATAGCTTTTACCAAAGAGATGCGAGTTAATGGTAGCTCTGATGACTTTATACTAGGTAGAACAAATATTGGACTCGTTAGAATAAGCATTGACAATGGTTTGGACAACTATGAAACAGATATCTATTTCAATTCAAACGCCACACTTGGTCTTGATCCTGGATATGATGCTTCACTTTTTGGAGGTACCGCTCCCAACTTTTCCGTGTACACACATTTGGTGGAACAGAACACCGGAACACCAATGGCTATACAAGCTTTAGGTGAAAATGACTTAAACGATGCGGTTGTACCTTTGGGGATACACGTATCACAAGGAGAGAGCATAACGGTTAGGGTTTCCCAAATGTCAATTCCTAACACAGTAAATGTTTATTTAGAAGACACCTTCAATAACACATTCACTTTACTGAACTCAAACACCTACAACTTTGTAGCAGAAAATGATATTAATCAGACTGGTCGTTTCTTCTTGCACTTTGGGGGAACAGTACTCGGAACTATAGATCGAGAACTTGATGGAGTGAGTATCTATACCAAGGACAAGTCTATCATCATTGAGGGAAAGTTAAAAAGTAACACAGAACTCATTCTTTTTGATATCCATGGCAAAATAATTAAGAAAAAAAATCTAGAAACGAAAAGTCTAGAACAGCATATCAATGTTTCTACACTTGCTCCAGGTATTTATATCCTTCAGCTGAAAAATAAAGAAGACCAAAGGAGGATTAAGAAAATTGTGATTAAGTAAAATATTTTAACTATACATTTTAGAACAGCATATTAATTCATTAGTATGCTGTTTTGTTATTTTAATTCAATTTACAGTTCATCCAATTATCTTAAAGTCATATTAAATTCTTGTAATTCTATCCCTTTTAAACTACCTTAATAAAACGCAAACAACACAAAATCGTTTGCGTTAAAAATTAATTTAAAACAACACAATATGAAAGTTATATTTGAGTATCACGATGTCACTTCAAGTGATAGATTAGAGAATTATACAAAACAAAAACTCGAAAAGATTTTTAACAGATTTGAGTTTGTAATCCGTGCAGATGTTTTTTTTAAAACAGAAAACACATCTAGTGATGAAACAGGAATGAAAGCAGGTATTAGACTAAGCGCACCAGGTCCTAGGTTATTTGCAGAATCTACTAACGACACATTTGAGGAATCTGTTAGTGACACTGTAGAAGAGCTTTTAAGACAATTGGAAAAACGAAAAGAAAAAATGAAAACCTATTAATTATGAAAGATATGGGAGTCATAAAAAAAGATAAAAAACAGATTAACGTCATTTACTCTGGAGATACCGCTATCGGAAAAAAGGTAAGAGGATATTTAGAATCGAGTGATAAAAAGGTTTTACCAATTGATATTACCGAAACTATGCCAAGTAGCACTCAATGGCAAGAATTAGCTCAAAACTTAAATGTTAGTATAAAAACTTTTATTGATACTGATAAAGTATCTGAATTGGATGAAAATTCTGATTTCAATGAAGATAACTATCTCAAAGTATTAGAGAACAATCCTAATGCTCTTAAAGGTGTAATTTTAGTCAATAAAAATATGCAAAAACATATTGTGAATACTACAGAGGTTTTTGAGTTTTTTGATGTGGATTCTGCTGGATTAGAAAAAACATTTCATACGGAAAAGCCAACTACCAAACCCACTACAAATGGCGATAAGTTTAAGTGACCATTAAAGTTAACGTTAGATGGTTTACATGTTATAATTGTATTAAACATTTAAATTTCCTTGAACTTTAATACTTTTTATCAGTTATTGCAAAAAAAACATTTATGACAATATTTGTAGATATGGACGATGTGCTTGCCGATACTTTTGGCAGGCACATTGAACTTTATAATAACTGTCTCTTATACACATCTGACGCTGCCGACGACTCCTTACGTG
>CAJXVG010000168.1 GCA_913061495.1 uncultured Winogradskyella sp. | reverse complement strand
TCGGCAGCGTCAGATGTGTATAAGAGACAGTTGCTGAGCCTTGTGGGTTTTTCTTGTTAGATATGCTCCCTTGATACCCAAATAAACCAGAGTATTGAACACTAAATTTTGTTTAAAATGTTTTTTGTAAAATATCTGCATGGCTCCATAAAACCGTTTGGCGTATTTAGCATCCCTTAATGTACTTTCCCCTTTAAAATGTAAAACTGAGGTGTTACCGAAGTAGAAATTATGGTAACCTGCTTTTAGAACTTTATAGGATAAATCTATATCCTCACCGTACATGAAATAGTCCTCGTCAAAACCACCGACTTGGTCGTAAACGCTTTTTTTCATAAGCATGAAGGCACCGACCAAAATATCTACTTTGGCTGTGGCATCAGCACCAATATGATTGGCATAATAATCCTCTGCATTTCCCATCATTTTTTTGAGGGATACTTTTGGCGTTGGGATGTTGCGCTTACTTTCGGGCAAAAATTCTCCTTTGCCATCAATAAGCTGACAACCTGTTATGCCCAAATTGTCTTTTGCATCCACACAATCCAGAAGTTGGGTGAAGGTATCTTCGGCCACAACCGTATCTGGATTTAAGATACACAGGTATTCTCCCTTGGCTTGAGCCACACCAATATTATTTCCTTTTGAAAAGCCTGAATTGGTTTTGTTCTCTATTAATTTAACCGAAGGAAAAAGCTGCTTTACCATATTGCAACTGTCGTCCTTTGAGTTATTGTCCACTACGATGATTTCGGCATCAATGGTTTCAATTGCAGACTCAACACTTTTTAGGCACAGTTCTAAAAAATAACGTACATTGTAGTTTAATATGACAACAGATAACTTTAAGCCCATATTAAGATTTTAGAGAGGCTTCGAATGGTACGCGGTCAATGATGCTTCGGCCCAAGGTGATTTCGTCCGTATATTCCAATTCATTTCCAGCTGCAACACCTCTAGCAATGGTTGATGTGGCAATATTATAATCTTGGATTTGCCTAAAGATATAGAAGTTGGTTGTGTCCCCTTCCATAGTTGGGCTCATGGCGAATATCAGTTCCTTGACGGTTCCTGATTTTACTTTTTCTACCAAAGAACCAATATTTAAGTCTTGTGGGCCAATGCCATCCATGGGTGAAATTTTTCCGCCTAAAACGTGGTACAAACCTTTGAACGAACTTGTGTTTTCCACAGCCATTACATCCCTAATATCCTCTACTACACAAATCAACTCACTATTTCTGTTAGGATTGGCGCAGATTTCACAAAGTACGGTATCGCTTATATTATGGCACGATTTACAAAAGTTAATATCTGCCCTTACCTTAGAAAGTGCATTAGCCAACTGAACGCTCTGCTCTTTTGGTTGGCGCAATAAATGCAATACCAAACGCAAAGCAGTACGTTTACCAATACCAGGTAACTGTGCCATTTCATTGACTGCATTTTCCAGAAGTTTTGATGAAAATTCCATGATTGCGAAGGTACAGATTTTTGCACATAAAAAAGTCCAACTGTAAAGGATTTACACTTGGACTTTTAGGATAATTTGGTTGTTATTATTTTAGGATGAGCTTTTTTGTGATTTCACCTTTTGAAGTGTTTAATTTCACTAAATACAATCCTGAACTATAGGATGACACATCAATATTGTAACCATTGCTTAGATTGACTTTTTTACCGTAGAACATTAATTTACCCAAGGTATTGTATATCCTTACACTTACATTATCGGAATCATTCCATTTTAGATTTACATCATTTTGTGCTGGATTTGGGTATATGGTGAAATCTTCAAATTGAAAATTATTGACGCTTAGTGTTTCGTTATACAAATTTGATCTCCAGAGTCCTCTTCCATATGTTGCCGCATATATTTTTTTATCTGCAGTGTTTATTTCCAACTCATTGATTCTTACGTTTGGCAATCCGTTGTTGAAAGTCGTCCATGTATTTCCCAGCGTATTGTCCGTATAGTATATGCCATAATTCATACCTACATACAGACCATCCTGTCCATTGTTTTGCCAAGCCACAGCTTGTGACGAGAAGTTTGGTAAATCCCAACCCATAGCTGTAAAGCTTGCACCATTATCTGTACTGACGTAAACTTTATCACTATTGGTTGTGGCAATTGCTATTTTAGTTGGATCTGCTGGGTGTATTGCTATGGAATTAATTCTACCACCATTAAGATTTAAACTTGATTGTGCCCATAACAAACCACCATTTGTAGTGTACCAAAACGCGCCATTAATAGCTATATAGATATAAGAGCTATTTGTTGGTGCTATTTTTAGATGATCTATGCTCTCACTAAAATTTTGGGAAATGGAAGTCCAAGTATCACCTCCATTTGTTGACTTGTAAACTTCATCAAAAGCGCAGTAAATTGTGTTTTGTGTAATATTATCTTGCTCAAATGGCACTACCCAGTTCCAATTGTTTTGACCTCCTTTATTATCTGGTTGTGACACTCCAGAAATTGTGACTCCCCCATTAAAAGTTTTTATAAATGAACCATACTGTGAAGTTCCATACATAATATTCTGGTCGTTTTTATCCACAAAACCTTCCATACCATCTGCTCCCCACCAATCGGTCCAATTGCCATTAGCTCCCAGTACAGAAGAACCATTGTCTTGAGATCCTCCAGTAACCACAACCGGATCTGTTTGACTTATTCCAATTTTGTAAAACTGTCTAATCCCCAAACCAGATGTTAAATCTGTATAATAATTATTATTAACTGTAGTTGGGTTATCTGCTCTATAAATTCCGCCATCAGTACCTACAAATAATTTTGTATTTGCGCCAGTGCCTACAAACTCTAATATATCTACATCTGCATGGCAATATCCTATATTTTCGAATATAGCACCAACTGGAGTCCATTGCGAACTAATGTTGAAACTTGCACCTCCATTTGTAGAACGCCATGTGTTAATACCTGCGATATGGACATCATTTACATCATTTGGATTTACTGCTATATCCATATCCCTTGGTGCCTGACCTCTATTATCTGAGCCATCGGATTCGTAACCAAAATAATTTAAACTGTGAGGAAGTTTATTAAAATTTGCTCCATTATCGGTTGATTTATGAAATCCTCCAAACGTTCCTCCATTTGCTTCAAGAATATAAACCACAGAAGGATCATTTGCTGAAACTCCTATCATTTTTGCACCTGATGAAAAATTGTTAGGAGCAGATTCAAATCCATCTGAAAATACAATTCCCGTATTAGTGGTTTCAACAGAGATATCGTCTAATGTCAATCCTCTACCATAATTTGCAGTACCCTCAAAAGCTATATAATAATCTGACGACGTATTTGGCAAATTCAATGTAATATCTGACCAGGTGTCAGACTCATTGGTATATTCTGCTAATTCCACCCAATTGCTAGCTGCCGAAGTTTTATATAATATTCTCAGTTCGTCAATATCTCCTTCCCAGTTTACGTTGGTAAATGAAAACTTTACTTGTGGGTTTACTGATCCAATTAAATTCAATGAAGGAGTTACTAATTTGGTAATGGGTGAAGAGAAATTACCCACGTAAAATAATGCCATATTGTTTCCTGTTCGTGGGACTACAGTATTATTTTGATTAGAATCTGTTGTTGTCCATGTTGTAGAACCTGTCATAAATTCTTGCGTCCACGCTCCTAAACCATTTGGAGAGTTAAATGTTACACCTCCATCAGTAGATCTAAAAAAGCTATTGCCCGAAGCGTATATTGTATTTGGATCCCCTGGTTTAAATTCTACATCATATCCGTTTGTGGCCTCATTGTCAATACTTGCCCAAGTTGACCCTCCATCGGTTGACCTGTAAAGACCACCTCCCTCAGCACTGCAGTACATTTTGGAATTATCCGTTGGATGGATTAAAATCTTGTTAACATTCCCTCCAGGCAAATTGCCGTGGAGCGTCCATGTTGCCCCTGAATTTGTAGATTTAAAAATTGCACCTCCTCTAGATCCCCAAAAATAGGTTGAGCTATTCAATGGGTCTATTGCCAAGGCATACACATCCATATTTGCAAGATTGTCCGTTAAGACTGTCCAAGATGTTCCGCCATCCATACTTCTCCAAACACCACCTGTTGGGCTGCCTGTAATAATGTGATTAAGATTAGATTTATCTACAGCAATAGCCGTGATACGACCAACACCTGGATTATAACCCGAAGTGGCATTCCAATAGGTTGGCCCCATTTCTTCCCAAGTACCAACAACCGTTCTACTTGCTATACCTTCATTCGTTATTTTTGAATTGTAATTTTGGAGTTCTTGGTAATAAAATTCTGGGGATTTTAATTTACCAGTTTCATCCATGGCACGCTCAGCAAAATAAAGCCATCGTCTAAACGGTTTATAACCTACGCCACGTTCTCTACCTACAGTATCAAAATGGCGCTCTGCCACCTCACTTATATACTCGACCGTATGGGTTCCTTCTGCTATAAGTTGTTTAAAATCTTGTGCGCTTAGGTTTATTGTAGCTAGAAAAATCGCTATAATTGCAATCTTTTTCATAATAATTTAGTTTTTGGGGCGTAAATTTTTCCAAATGTACTATTTTTCATAAAATTTTCTTAAAAAAGATTTTCTTTTTATGTCTCCCGTATCCATTATTGTTCTGATTGTCTGTTATTTTGGCGTGCTTGTTCTAATTTCTTATTTCACTGGTAAGGAAGATTCCAATGCTGCATTTTTTAAAGCCAACAAATCTGCACCATGGTATTTGGTGGCTTTCGGGATGATAGGTGCATCACTCTCTGGAGTCACCTTTATATCAGTTCCCGGAGCTGTTGAAGCGAAACAGTTTGGGTATTTGCAAGTCGTTTTTGGCTATTTCTTTGGGTATTTGGTTATTGCCTATGTTCTGCTTCCACTCTATTATAGATTGAATTTGACTTCGATTTACACCTATTTGAAGGATCGATTTGGAGTTGTGAGCTACAAAACTGGCTCTATTGCTTTTTTAGTTTCCCGAACAGTCGGAGCTGCGTTTCGCTTATTCTTGGTTGCCAAAGTGCTTCAGCTTTTAGTTTTTGATCTGTTTGACATACCATTTGCCATAACCGTTATTATAACCATCGTGTTAATTTGGTTATATACTTTTAAAGGTGGAATTAAGACCATAATATTTACAGATACGCTTCAAACCTTGTTTATGCTCATTTCTGTAGTTGTTACGATTGTATTTTTAGCTTCTGATTTAGGTTTAGACGGTATTTCTGCCATTGTGGAAAACACGCAAAGCAGTAGTCTTAGCAAAGTATTCTTTTTTGAAGATGGCAATGATCCTCAGTATTTTTGGAAGAGCTTTTTATCTGGAATTTTCATAACCATTACCATGACTGGTTTGGATCAGGATATGATGCAGAAAAATCTAACCTGTCGTAATTTGAAGGATGCCCAAAAAAACATGGTGTCCTTTAGCGTAGTTCTTATTTTTGTAAATATTTTATTCTTGGTTTTAGGACTGCTGCTCACCCAATATGCAGCACAAAATGGTATAACTGCTAAAAAGGATGATCTCTTCCCTACAATAGCTATGCTTCCTGAAATTAGCGTTGTTACCTCAGCGTTCTTTTTATTGGGACTTATAGCAGCTGCTTACTCAAGTGCTGATTCTGCTTTAACCTCGCTGACCACTTCTTTTTGTATTGATATCATTGAACTTGAAACCAAAGCCGAAACCGAACGAAAACGCATTAGAAAACAAGTCCATATTGGTTTTAGCATTGTTTTAATGATCGTAATTCTTTTGTTCGATTTAATATTTAAAGATGTCTCTGTAATCTGGGAGCTCTTTAAAGCAGCTGGCTATACATATGGTCCCTTACTTGGTCTGTATGCGTTTGGACTGTTTTCTAATTTTCAAATTAAAGACAAATATGTTTGGGTTGTTGCCATCGTAGCTCCCATCGTGTCCTATGTGCTCAATCTATATTCCAAAGAATTATTTAACGGTTATGAGATTGGCTTTGAGATTTTAATAATAAATGGGCTTTTAATGGTTATTGGACTGCTTTGCATTAAAAAATCAGTATTGGCCAGTACTGAGCAACACTAAAGTACAAGCTACTTCCGCTTTAATATTATTTTCTTTCAATTTTGAATAAAAATCAGGGTTCTCCGTACCTGGATTAAAAATTACACGCTTTGGGTTTAAACCAATGATAAAATCATAATACTGTTCTTGCCGTTTAGGGTTGAGATACAATGTCACAGTGTCAATATCTTTATATGGCATTAACTCCGTATCAATACTTACTCCGCTTACGTCTCCTTGTTTAAGTCCAAAGGCTACGACGTCATGATTATAATTTTTTAAGCGTTTAATTGCTATGTTAGAATAACGGCTTGGATTTAATGAGGCTCCGATGACTAATGTTTTCTTCTTCATGTGTTAAAAAGTTGTTAAGTGAAATAGTTAAGGTAACAAAATATAAAAATAGTCTGTCTCTTATACACATCTCCGAGCCCACGAGACCGAGGCT
>CAJXVG010000167.1 GCA_913061495.1 uncultured Winogradskyella sp. | reverse complement strand
GATCAGCCTCGGTCTCGTGGGCTCGGAGATGTGTATAAGAGACAGATTATATACAAGCCGTTGAGATTGAAAATACAATACTTACAGAAAAAAATCTTCAATATGTAAACGATATTGTTGTTGAATACGAAAACCAAAATAAAAATAACCAAATAAAGGCACTAGCCTCAGAAAATGAAGCGGTAAGATTACGTTTAGAGCGTAATAAAAAAGTCGTTTTTTACTCCACATTGGCTATAGTTCTTATTGGTATCGCCTTTTTTATTGCTTACAGAAACCGCACTCTAAAAAATGAAAAGCATATCTTAACTTTAGAACAAGATATGCTCAGAAGCCAAATGAATCCTCATTTTATTTTCAATTCGCTTAATTCCATTAAGCTATATATTATCAATAATGAAAAAGAAAATGCGGTTTATTATTTGAATAAATTCTCAAAACTTATCCGTAAAATTTTAATTGCATCAAAGGAGAAAGAAACATCCTTAAAGGGCGAACTGGAAACAATGCAACTTTATATGAATATTGAAAACATAAGATTCTCAAATGAAATAAATTTTGAAATCAATGTGGAAGATTCTCTAAATTTAGATGTAATTAAAGTGCCTTCATTAATCTTACAGCCTTTTTTAGAAAATTCTCTTTGGCATGGCCTATCTTCAAAATCAAAAGACAAGAATATTAAACTTAACGTAAAACCAAAAGAGAGTCGTTTTGTATCTATAGAAATTATAGATAATGGCATTGGCAGAAGTGCCTCAGCCACAATCAACAAAAATAAAAGATTAAAAAGAAAGTCCGTTGGTATAGAACTTACAAAGGCCAGATTAGCAAATTTCTCTAAAGATTTTAAAGAAAGTTACGAAATTTACATTGAAGATCTGTACGCTAACAACAAGCCCTCTGGGACTAAAGTGGTGCTAAATATTCCTATAAAATTTTAAACTTCAAATGTTTACTACATTTTATCAGCAACTTTTTCTAACTCCATATACCAATCTTCACCAAACTTTCTAATCAATGCTTCTTTAACAAATTTATAGATTGGCACTTGGAGTTCTTTACCCAAAGTACAAGCATCATCACAAATTTCCCAACGGTCATAATTAACTGCTGAAAATTCTGAGTAATCTTTAACCCGTACAGGATATAAATGACAAGACACGGGTTTTTTCCAGTTAATTTCCCCTTGGTTATAAGCCTCTTCAATAGCGCAAAGCGCTGTATCGTTATCATCAAAAATAACATATGCACATTCACCTCCATTGATCAGAGGCGTTTCTAAATCTCCAAAAGCTGTTTTCACCGATGTCCCTTGTGCTTCAATAACTTCAATACTTTCTTGCCTAAGAAACGGTTTCACTTTTGGATAAACCTCTTCCATAATTGCAACCTCATCTTCATCTAAAGGAGCACCAGCATCTCCTTCTACACAACAAGCTCCCTTGCATGCTGATAAGTTACAAACAAAATCTTTTTTTACAATATCCTCTGAAACGATGGTTTTTCCGAGTTGAAACATGTTTTTATATCTTTGAAAATAGGGTTCAAAAATAGTTAAACTTTACGGTTATTTAATATTGAAAATCATTAATAAAATCGCACCTTTGCGGCGAATTTCAAAATTGAAATTTCAACATAACTACACAAAGTCAATATTGACGTGGCTTTGCTAAAAAATATTGAATTAATAAAATTAAACATATTTAAAATGCAACTCAATTTTAAGGAAATATTTACCGCATTTATGGTTTTGTTCGCTGTTATAGATATTGTGGGCAACATACCTATTATTATAGATTTACGTAAAAAAGTGGGTCATATTCAAAGTGAAAAAGCATCCATTATTGCAGGAGTCATTATGATAGTTTTTCTGTTTTTAGGAAAAAGTTTATTGAACCTTATTGGTATTGACGTTAATTCTTTTGCCGTAGCTGGTGCCTTTATTCTATTCTTTATTGCTTTAGAAATGATTCTTGGCGTTACACTTTACAAAGATGATGGTGGCGGATCTATGACAGCCTCTGTTTTTCCTTTGGCGTTTCCGCTTATTGCTGGTCCAGGAAGTTTAACCACACTTTTATCTTTACGTGCAGAGTTTGCAACAGAAAATATTATTGTTGCAGTAATTAGCAACGTAATAGTTATCTACATTGTACTGAAAACCTCATCTAAAATTGAAAAAATTATTGGTGCTAATGGCATTAACATTATAAGAAAAGTTTTTGGTGTAATTTTGTTGGCCATTGCCGTAAAGTTATTTGCCCATAACATTAAAGCTCTATTTATTTAAAAAAGTAATTTATTTTATGAAAATCTTCAACATAATATTTACAATTTTAGCTGTTGGCTTAATAGTTTTCAATGCTACAAAACTAGATTTTGATGCATTGTTTCAGGGAGAAAGCTTTACAGCAGTGCTTACTATTTTGGGTGCATTGTGTGCTATTATATTAGTACAGGTTTTAAGGATTTCCAAAAAAATTGAAAAGCTTCAAAAAAAGAGATCATGAGTTTTGATGTCCTCATAATTGGTGCCGGAGCGGCTGGTATGTCCTGCGCTTTGGTTTTAGGCTCTGCAAAAAACAAGTCTTTTGCTACACACAAATCCATTGGTATTATTGCCCATCAAAAATCATCACATTTACAAAATGCCTTATTCAAGAATGTATTGGGATTACAACCTGGTACGTTAGGTTCCGATATTTTGAAATCGGGAAAGCAACAACTTAAAGATTTATATCCTCATATAAATCAAATTGAAAAGGAAAAAGTAACAGCATTAGAGAAAACAGTAAATGGTTTTAAAGTAAGTACAAACAAAAATGTTTATGATGCCAAAATTGTAGTCGTTGCAGTGGGCTACACCAGTCTTATGACCATAAAAGGTTTGGAACCCTATATTGAACCACATCCAAGAGCTGCCAAAGAAAAGGACAGAATTTGGCTAAAAAACATAGATCACTTAATTGAAAAAAATCTTTATGTAGCTGGTACTTTGGCAGGTTGGAGAAGTCAGTTTTCAATGGCCTGCGGTAGCGGATCTCATGTTGCCACGGATATTTTAACCGATTGGAACGATGGAAAGCACACCAAAATACACGACAAAGCGTAAGTTTTAATTTTGCCTAAAGTCTGGAAGTTCTTGACTCAGCAATATCACTTCCTCAATCATAATATCTTCTTTGTTTATGATTTCTTCATAAGCATTATCATCGAAAAGTTGACGAGCAAGATTTGCCTTTATTAAACGCCTGATTTCATCATTATATGCTACAAAGGTAATATTGGAATTTTCGCGTCTGTTAATATAGTCCTGAAAACGCACAACGATATCATCGCTTACTTCAAAATTATCTATAAAATCGAAACGTGATACATTTTCATAAATACTGCGATCTTTATCTAACTCTTCAAAAACAAAATAGCCAAAATGACCTCTTCGTCTCAGGTAATTGATGGTTTCATTTTCAAAAAGTCCGTCAACAGGCACAAAAACATCTGGAATGATTCCTCCTCCTCCATAAACTACTTTTCCGTTTGGTGTTGTAAATTTTAGTGAATCATCAACTTCAATACTTTCTTCATCAACCAATTCTCCCGTTCTAAGGCGTTTATAATAATCGTTATAATATTTACGGTTATTGCCATTTGTATATGGTTTTTGAATAGAACGGCCAGTTGGAGTGTAATAGCGGGAAACCGTTAACCGTACAGCACTACCATCTCCCAATGCCATTTCACGCTGTACAAGTCCTTTTCCGTAAGAGCGTCTGCCAACAATTATGCCTTTATCGTTATCTTGTAATGCTCCAGCAATAACCTCACTTGCAGAGGCTGAGTTTTCATTGATTAAAATATAGATTTCACCTTTTTCAAAATCACCACGTCTTGTCGCGAAGGTTTTTTCTATATCTCCTCTTTTGTTTTTTGTAAAGAGAATCAACTTGTCATCTTCTAAAAATTCATCTGCAATTTGTTCTGCCACACCTAAGAATCCACCAGGATTATTACGTAAATCTAAAGCCAATTGCTTAGCGCCTAAATCCTTTAACTCATCTAAAGCATCTTTAAATTCTTTATATGAAGACTCTGCAAAACGATTCATTTTTATATAACCCAAATCTTCGGTAAGCATGTAGGCAGCATCTACGCTTTTTATAGGGATATCCTCACGTTTCAAATTGAATTCTAAAAATTCATCTTCACCTTTTCTATAAACCGTAAGTTTTACCCTTGTGTTCCTGTCTCCTTTGAGTTTATCGGTAATTATGTCATTGGTGATTCTTTTACCATAAATAGTATCATTATCTGCCATTAAAATTCTATCACCACTAATTATTCCAGCTCTTTCGCTTGGACCTCCTTCTGTAGGTCTAATAACAGCAATTGTATCCTTATAGGGATAAAAATTAATACCAATACCAACAAAATCGCCTTTCATATTTTCGGTAACAGCTTGAAGATCTTCTTTGGATATGTATGTTGAATGTGGGTCTAAGTTATCTAAAATACCATTGACAGTAACGTCTACAATACTGTCTGTATTTACATCATCTACATACTCATAATCAATATAATCTATAAGACGATTAAGTTTGTCTTTTTTGCTATTTGTGGTAAAGAGATTATCAGAAGTATCGGTAAAATTCATTTTACCACCAATGAAGATTCCTGCCGCTATTGCAACACCAATAATTAATGGAACATATTTTGTTTTTGCTGCCATTAGGCTGTTAAATCTTCTATTTTTTCTAATTGAATACCTGCTTTTTCTAAAAATTGTAATCCGGAATCATCTTTATAACCTTGAGAATATACTACACGAATTATGCCAGCTTGATGTATCAGTTTACTACATTCTTTACAGGGCGAAAGTGTTATATATAAAGTCGCTCCTTTACAAGATTGTGTTGAGGATGCTACTTTTAGTATTGCGTTAGCTTCAGCATGCAGTACGTACCACTTGGTAAAGCCCTCTTCGTCTTCGCAATAGTTTTCAAAACCTGTTGGCGTACCGTTGTAACCATCAGAAATTATCATTCTCTCCTTAACAATTAGTGCACCGACTTGCTTTCTTTTGCAATGTGAGAGTTTTCCCCATTCTTTTGCAATGCGCAAATAGGCTTTATCGTAACGTAATTGTTTTTTCTTAGACATTGATTATAGCTATTGTACAAACGTACAACCTAAGTAACGAATATAAAAGGATAGTATTTTATAAGCAATTTAAGCCAAGTTAAAGTTTTACCAAACTTTGAACCTAATTTAACAAACCACTATGAATTATCATTGGGATAACAAGACCTACGACAATTGCTGAAAGTACCATTACCCAATCGCGACGTGAGAATCTAAATATTGTTTGGAACAAAAACCCAAGAAATAAAACGATAAATACTATAATTATTTGGGCGATTTCAATACCAAGCGCAAATTCTAAAAGAAACACAAAAGATTCATCTGAAATCATTTTGAATTCCCTTGCAAATCCCAGCCCATGAATAAGTCCAAAAAATATAGTGGTAAAAAACAGAAGTCCTATTTTATTACCTCTATCTTTTTTTCCAGCGGTAAATACATTGTAGATAGCTGCTATTAAAATGGTAATTGGTATTAAGAACTCTACCAATTTTCCATTAACACTAACCACATCATAAGCTCCTAAAACTAGAGATATGGAATGGCCAATAGTAAATAGGGATACAAGCACAAGTACTCGTTTCCAATCTTTAAAAATGTAAGGCACAGCTAAAACCATTAAGAAAAGTATGTGGTCGTAGCCATTAAGGTCTAAAATATGATCAATGCCAATCTTAACATTGAACCAAAAATTATCAAGCATAAGTCATTAATTTGGGAAGAACCAAAGTTACAATTAATAATTAATTTTAGAAACGGTTTAAAGCACCATTAATTTTTGAGTATAGTATTGCTCTCTTTGATTCACGTTTAAAAGGTTATTTCTTCTTAAATTTAAGTTTACCTTTTGAATATTTTATGTTGCAATTTAATATGTGCTAGCTAATTTCTTTATTATGATGGTACGTTATAAATGATTAATCAACCTGTTTATTGTAGCATTTTTACAATGAAATTTTAGATGGTTAATTGGTTTTATTTTCCGTTGACTTTTACTCTTATTATTTACTACTATAAGGCTATTAAAAAGTTGTACCTTAACAAAAAAAAGCCTTTACACAAAAAACATAAAGGCTTTTGAACTCTACTTTGGCTATTATCAAATCACTCTGTAAAGTTTTAAAAAGAGGGTTAAACTATTATATAAAATCATTTAATTTTTCAAAAATCTAAACTGTTTATTTGTTTCTGTTTTTAGGATATACACTCCCTTGGTTAAGGAAGATAAATTAATCGATTCAACATTTTGTGCATTATCAATTACAAGTACAGTTCTACCTAAAGTGTCAATAATATTAAAAGTATTTGCATTTAAAAGATTAGATTTTACATATAGTGTTTCAGCTACTGGGTTGGGATACATTATAACACCATTAGCATTAATATCATCTAAACCTGCAGTGGTATCTCCAACTATTGTAACATCAGAGTTTAGGGTCATGATTTCTCCACCTGTCTCTTATACACATCTCCGAGCCCACGAGACCGAGGCTGATCTCG
>CAJXVG010000166.1 GCA_913061495.1 uncultured Winogradskyella sp. | reverse complement strand
AGATCTACACGTAAGGAGTCGTCGGCAGCGTCAGATGTGTATAAGAGACAGGAGGTAAGCTTATCTAGCTTATCAAAACCTGAAGGAATGCCACTCATTCCTTCTTTATTTGAAATTTCCTGAATTTTTTGCTTCGCCTGGATTACCAAACTTTGGGCAGTTTCGGTAGATTTTTTTACGTTGCCTTGTGTAACTTCGTATAATTTTGCTTCGGCATTGTCCAATAAATCGAAAACATCCTTGGTTTCATCGTAAGCTTCTTCTATAATTTCGTTTGAAATTTTAATTAAACTTCGTTGAATATATTTTTGAAGAATAATACGTGCATGAAACTCAATATGTGCCGAAGATGATACTCGTTGGGTTAATGAAATGAGGTAAAAATCACCACCAACCAAATCTAATTTTTCATCTTTCTTAAGTTGGCTCGAAACGGTTAATAAGTCAACCGGTTCACTGTTTTCAAATAACTTAAAAATTGATTCAAAAATGTGTTTGTGTGCTTCTTTGTAAAATGCTTCAGCACTTAAAATGTCAATAACCTCATCGACACCTTTTTTATCAATCATCATCGCGCCCAACACAACCTCTTCTAAATCAATGGCTTGAGGTGGTATTTTTCCTTTTTCCAAGCTAATGATTGAGCTTTTGTCTACTTTGTAGCCTTGTACGGGATTTGGTTGTTTCATAGTATGCGAAAGTAGCTAAATAGTAATGATATATTGCGAGAAGGTGATTTACAATCTCAACACTTCATTAACAATTTAACTGTTAATAACTCTTATTTATTGTTAATAGCAACAAAAAAAACCGAAGTTAAGAACTTCAGTTTTTAAGTATAGCTGTGTCTAGTGGTTTTAATCCTTATAGACTCCCATCCCATCGTATTTTTCCATGCGCTGGCTTACTAAATCTTTTGGTGATAAGTTTTTGAGCTCGTCATAAGACTTAATAATTGCATCCCTTACTGCTAAAAATGCTTTTTCTCTATTCTTATGCGCTCCGCCTAATGGCTCCTTAATTATTTTATCTACAAGCTTCATACGTTTCATGTCCTTTGCTGTTAGTTTCAAAGCTTCAGCTGCCTGTTCTTTGTATTCCCAACTTCTCCATAAAATAGAGGAACAAGATTCTGGTGAAATTACAGAATACCAAGTGTTCTCCAACATCATTACTCTATCTCCTACACCAATGCCTAAAGCACCACCAGATGCACCTTCACCAATTATTATAGTAATAATTGGTACTTTAAGACGTGCCATTTCCAATATGTTTCTAGCAATGGCTTCACCTTGTCCACGTTCTTCTGCTTCCAATCCAGGATAAGCACCTGGTGTATCAATTAAAGTTACAACAGGAATCCCAAATTTTTCCGCAGATTTCATTAATCGTAATGCCTTACGGTAACCTTCTGGATTTGACATCCCAAAGTTTCTATATTGTCTGGTTTTTGTGTTATAACCTTTTTGTTGGCCTATAAACATGTACGACTGGTCTCCAATTTTCCCTAAACCACCGATCATTGCTTTATCATCCTTTACATTTCTATCACCATGTAATTCTAAAAATGAATCTCCACAAAGCGCTTTGATGTGATCTAAGGTATAGGGTCTGTCTGGATGACGCGATAATTGAACGCGCTGCCAAGCACTAAGATTTTTGTATATCTCTTTTTTGGTCTCAGCTAGTTTTTTTTCAATCTGTTTACAGGTTTCCGTGACATCTACATCACTTTCTTGTCCTATAATTTGGCATTTATCTAGCTGTTCTTCTAGTTCTTTTATGGGTAATTCAAACTCTAAATATTCCATACAATTTGAAGTTAGTTTAAATGTTTAGTTAGTCCGCAAACCTACGCATTCTAAATGTATTTAATAATAAATATACGATATAAAAATAGGATTGCTGTAATGCAAAAAACAAAAATAGAGATTATAAAAGAAACATAAAAACCTAAATTGTTTAAACGTGTCTTTTCTGTTTTCGGAGTCTGTGATTCTTTAAAATAGCATCCATAAGTACAATCCCAATAATTAAAATTGCACCAATATAGAACTGTGGTGACATTTTTTCGGCCTCAGGAAATAAAACGAGTGCAATACAAATACCATAAACCGGTTCTAAATTATAGCTTAGAATTACAGTGAAGGGACTAATGTAACGCATTACCTCAACTGCTCCAATGAAAGCATAAGCTGTACAAACGGAAGCCAGAATGAGGATGTAAACCCAATCTGAAGTTGAAAGTGTGAAAAACTCGGTATTAAACCTTCCGCCTGTCAATAAAATAAAAACGGTTAAAAACAGGACTCCACTTATAAATTCGTAAAATGAAATTACCGTTGCGTTATAACGCTCAATAAACCTGCCATTGATTACGGCAAACAACGTGGAAAATAATGCTGAAATTAAACCTAAAATAATTCCGTTGACATAGCCCAACCCACTACTAGTAATTAAGAAAATACCAATGATTACTATAACTCCAAACATAATTTCATAGGCTAAAATTTTACGTTTGAAAAATATGGGCTCAATAAATGAAGCAAAAAATGCACCTGAAGAAAACATTGCCAAGGCAATAGATACGTTAGCTTGATTAATGGCTTCAAAAAAAGTAATCCAATGTAGAGCTATAATAACACCTGCAGCTGAAAATTGTAATATGGCTTTTCGGCTTGTTTTAATATTCAACTTTATAAATTTAATATAAACGAACATTAAAATACCTGCAATGGCCATTCTGTACCAGACTAAAGCTAAAGAACCAATAGTGATAAGTTCACCTAAAATTGCGGTAAAGCCAGCAATAAAAATTAAAAGATGTAAGTGAAGGTAGTTTTTTAGTTTAGCGTTTGGCATTTTGCAAAAGGTAAATAGCTAAAATACCAAATATTACATTAGGAAACCACACTGCAATAACGGCAGGAAAGTCTGATTGTTCTGCCATTACACCAAAAACCTTATCAAAAAACACATAGAACATTGCTATAGCAATCCCAACAGCCAGGTTTACACCCATGCCACCTCTTCTTTTTATTGAGGATACCGCCACAGCAATAATAGTAAGAATGTATATAGAAACAGGTAAGCTCCATTTTTTAAGTTTAACTACTTGGTAACGTCCAATATTTGATGAGCCTCTTCTTTTTTCTGATGCTATAAAATCTAACAATTCTCCATAAGGTTTTGTTTCTGCTGCATACTTTACAGGTGTCAAATCTTCAAGCTCAAAAGGGAGATCCATGTCTTTTCTTCGCTCTTTTTCTATGGTTTCTGTACCGTTTTCAAAACTTCTTTTGGTAAACGTGGTTAACCTATAAATACTATCCTCTTCAAGATATCTAATATTATCTGCAAAGATTTTGTACTTCAACTCATTTTTCTCAAAATGTTCATAGGTAAAATTCATACCAATATTGCGCTTTGGTATAAAGTTACTGATATAGATATAATCATTCTCGTTAATCTGTCTATAAACATCTCGTGTTTCCTGAATCTGTTTTCCCTTTTTAAGATATTTATACTTAAACTCATTAAAACCTTGGCTTGCAATTGGAGCTAGGTACATTCCTAAAAATAAAGCAATAGTAGCGACAATAGTTGCTCCAATCATATAAGGTCTTAAAAACCGTGAAAAAGAAACACCTGAGCTTAAAAAAGCCACAATCTCAGTGCTATTCGCAAGTTTTGAAGTAAACCATATTACGGAGAGAAATAAAAACAAGGGAAATAAGAGATTTGCAAAATAAACTGTGAAATTAAGATAATATGAAGTCACCTCACCAAAAGGCGCTTCATTTTCTAACATCTTACCTACTTTTTCAGCTAAATCCACTGTTATTCCAATAGGAATAAACAATAATAACATCATTAAAAATGTAAACAAATAACGCTTTAATATGTACCAGTCTAATATCTTCACTTATTACAACCTATTATCCATTTGTTTCACCATTTTTTCTTTCCAACTTCTAAAATCGCCCGCAATGATATGTTTTCTGGCTTCTCTTGTTAACCATAAATAAAATCCGAGATTATGAATTGTTGCTATTTGTTTTCCTAACAATTCATTAACCGTAAATAAATGTCTTAAATATGCCTTGCTATATTCAGTATCTACAAAAGTGATACCCATTTCATCTACAGGTGAAAAATCATCAGCCCACTTCAAATTTTTGATATTTATGGTACCATGAGCTGTAAACAACATGCCATTTCTAGCATTACGGGTGGGCATTACACAGTCAAACATATCTACACCTAACGCAATATTTTCTAAAATATTGATTGGCGTGCCCACTCCCATGAGATAGCGTGGTTTATCTTCTGGTAGAATATCACATACCACTTCAGTCATTGTATACATTTCTTCGGCAGGTTCTCCAACTGAAAGTCCACCAATAGCATTTCCTTCTGCTCCAGCATTTGCAATATATTCCGCAGATTGTTGTCTTAAATCTTTATAAGTACTTCCTTGAACGATTGGGAAAAAGGTTTGTTCATAATCATACTTAAAAGGAGTTTTCTTTAAATGTGTTAGGCAACGTTCTAACCAACGATGCGTCATATGCATTGAACGTTTGGCATAATTGTAATCGCATGGATATGGTGTACATTCATCAAAAGCCATAATAATATCTGCACCTATACTTCGTTGTACTTCCATAACGTTTTCTGGTGTAAAAACATGATAGCTACCATCTATATGAGACTTAAACTTTACTCCTTCTTCTTTAATCTTTCGGTTTGCAGATAAGGAATAGACTTGGTAACCACCAGAATCGGTTA
Organism: uncultured Winogradskyella sp.; assembly: GCA_913061495.1. GTDB lineage: Bacteria > Bacteroidota > Bacteroidia > Flavobacteriales > Flavobacteriaceae > Winogradskyella. The sequence continues at coordinate 1,854 of CAJXVG010000166.1, read as the reverse complement.
AAATATTGCGGTCCCAATTCATAAACTTATGAAGTCCTCCTGCTTTCTCTAAAACTGGAGTTTGTGGCCGGAGGTACAAATGATAAGTGTTTCCTAAAATAATATCAGGATTTATATCATTTTTTAATTCTCTTTGGTGAACTCCTTTTACAGAAGCAACAGTACCTACTGGCATAAAAATAGGAGTTTCTATAGTACCATGATCTGTAGTAATTTCACCTGCCCTAGCCTTGGTCTCTTTATCGGTTGCGAGTTTCTTAAAATTCATCAATGTTAAGTATTGGCGCAAATATAATTAACTCAAATACATTGACATCTTAATAAAATTTAAAATTGTTAGCAAATTGCATAAATCGTTAATAAGTGGATTCAGTCCTTCTTTGAAAGGCTTTTATAAAAAGTTACTTTTGTACAATAAATTATCTTATCAATATTGATATACAAAAGCAATACAAAACATGCCAAACATTCAAGAATTAAAAGATTTAACAACACAGGTACGTAGAGATATTCTACGCATGGTACACAAGGTCAACTCTGGTCATCCAGGTGGCTCACTAGGCTGTGCCGAATTCTTCGTTGCACTATACAACGAAATTATGGAAACCAAAGATGAGTTTGAAATGAACGGAAAGGACGAGGATTTATTTTTCCTTTCAAACGGTCATATTTCACCTGTATTTTACAGTGTTTTGGCAAGAGCTGGTTATTTTCCCATTGAAGAACTAAACACATTTAGATTAATAGATTCACGCTTGCAAGGACATCCTACAACACATGAAGGTCTTCCTGGAATTAGAATAGCTTCCGGATCTTTAGGACAAGGTATGTCTGTCGCAATTGGTGCAGCTGAAACTAAAAAATTGAATAACGACAAGCACTTCGTTTATACTTTACATGGTGATGGTGAGTTGCAGGAAGGTCAAAACTGGGAGGCAATTATGTATGCTGCTGGTAATAAAATTGACAATCTAATTTCAACTGTTGATGTTAACGGGCAACAAATTGATGGCTCTACAACAAATGTTTTACCGCTTGGTGACCTAAGAGCTAAATTTGAAGCTTTTGGATGGACGGTTGTTGAAATTAAAAATGGAAATGACCTTGAAGCTATAATTAAAGGTATGGCTGAGGCTAAAGCATTATCAGGAAAAGGAAAACCAGTTTGTGTCTTATTACAAACCGTAATGGGAAATGGTGTTGATTTTATGATGCATACACATGCATGGCACGGAAAAGCACCCAATGACGAACAATTAGAAAATGGGTTAGCGCAAAATCCTGCAACTTTAGAAGATTATTAATCATCAATTAAGAAAAATCATGAAAACATATACAAATACAGGGAATAAAGACACAAGATCTGGCTTTGGAGCTGGTTTAACTGAACTGGGACAAACCAACGAAGATGTCGTAGCACTTTGTGCTGATTTAACTGGTTCATTGAAAATGGATGAATTTAAAGCCAATCATCCCGAACGTTTTTTTCAAATCGGAATTGCTGAAGCCAATATGATTGGTATGGCAGCAGGTATGACCATTGGAGGAAAAATTCCTTTTACTGGTACATTTGCTAACTTTTCAACAGGAAGAGTTTATGACCAAATTCGCCAAAGTGTAGCTTATTCTGATAAAAACGTAAAAATCTGTGCATCTCATGCTGGTGTCACTTTGGGAGAAGATGGTGCCACGCATCAAATACTCGAAGATATAGGCTTAATGAAAATGCTACCAGGCATGACGGTAATTAACACTTGTGATTTCAACCAAACAAAAGCTGCAACATTAGCCATTGCAGAATATGAAGGCTGTCTCTTATACACATCTCCGAGCCCACGAGACCGAGGCTGATCT
>CAJXVG010000165.1 GCA_913061495.1 uncultured Winogradskyella sp. | reverse complement strand
AAGCACCCTCAACCATTTTTAAGGCTTCTTTTTGTGGAACTTCGTCAGAATTCGGAATATTAACATTAATTGCTTTCCATTCTCCCATTAAATTTTCATCATTTAGGTTTTGAGCCTTTACTGAAAAGTTAAATATTAATGCAGTAACTAATAGTAATTTTAATTTCATAATGTTTTTTTCAAATGTTGGGTAACGTTCCTTGTGTATGAACAGTAGCGAATTAAAAGAATATTAACTTTCGGATAAACACGCACTTTATTAAAAACTTTTATCTTCCAATTTACCATCAAAGTCGCTATTGTTTATACACAATGTTAGCAAATGTTTTTTATTTATCTTTTCGTTTTAAATGTATTTTTTCTGTTGTATTTGTCTTACTATCTGTATATTCACCTAATAATTTTATTTCACCCTTAACATATTCTACCCTAACTACAATATAACCTAACCGAGTGCTATTATTAACTAAAACAAAAAAAGTATATTCGTTTATATCATGAATACTTTTGTCTTTAATATACGAACCATAAAAGTTGTAATAATCCGAATCTGATTTAACAATTCGTCCACCCATTTTACAATCTATTAAAGTCTGAACAATATTTAATTCAATGCCTTGTTTAGTAGTCATACAATTACCTATATAATTACCACCTATATAATTTTTACCTAATAGTAATTTTATAATAAACTTTCTGTCTAAATAAATTATTGTTATTAATATAGTTATAGTTAATTGTATTATTTTACTTATCTCATATACCTGATAATTTTTTCCTAAAATTAAATAATCATATCCGTGATAGAAAAGAATAGCACACCATAAACCAATTAACAAATAGGTTTTCACATATTTACTTACACCCATATTAATATCTTTTATTTCTCGTTGTCTATTTTTTAAATGTTTGCTAACGGTTTTGTGTATGGTTAGTTGCGTGTTTGAGCAACTAATTTAGTAAACAAAAACGAAGGCGAGAAAATTCCGAAGGAATTTTCCAAGTAAGCAACGACCAAAGCAATTAATTATACACGGTGTTGTACACAGTTTTTATATTAATTCTTATCAATATAAATAATCTCGGGTTCAATAACTTGACATTCAAACATCTTAAGCTTTATATCAAGTTTTTTGCGCATCTCACTTAATTGATTCCGATTTGTATATTCCGATTCTCCATATTCAAGATGAATTTCAGTATTTAAATCATCTGTCAATTCGTATTCTTTTTCAAATACAGAGCATTTCAATCCGTGAATTTTTAAACGAATTTTGTTGTTTATAATGTCTTTTGAGTTTAAGAAAAATATACTAATTCCGTCAAAATCCGAAATACTTGTTTCTATTCTTTTTTCTCCAGAAAACACTTCGACTATTGAGCTAATTAAAGTGTCTTTAGTGTTCTTTTCTAAAGTTAGTAAGTCAATTCTAAACTGTTTCTTTTCAGTCGAATTTTGTCCATTCGTTTGAATTGAAAAAAGAATTATAATTATGTAAATCAGGTGTTTCATAAATTGTGTACAACAACTGTATAACCGCCACTTTTTGGATTCGTTATAGCAGTTATATCTTTTATGTCTGCAAGTTATTATTTTTCAACAAAGAATCAAATGGGCTTGTGATTGTTTTATTGTTGATCTCGATTGTCCTTGTATAAATCTCTGTGGTCTTTGGTGAATTATGGCCCAGCATGTTCTGCAGGTGTCGCATGTTGACGTTGTTCTCAATGCAATGGGTGGCGAACGAATGGCGCAACGTATGGACCGTGGCCCAAGGGTTAGAACTGGTTTGTGCAACGGATTTTCTGAAAATGCTTCGAATACTGCTGGTACTGTATTGACCACCTGTTTGGCCTTCGAACAGCCAGTAGGAAGGTTTGTATTTCTTGTAATAAGCCCTCAACAGGAGCACCAATTGTTCCGACAATATGGTCTTTCGGTCTTTTTTGCCTTTGCTGTCCTTTATAAAAAGATAGCCGTCCTTAGAGTGCACGTCCGCAATCCGCAAGTTTATGAGTTCGGAAATTCGCAATCCGGAACTGTATATAGTACATAAAATTGCCCTGTGCTTAAGATTTTTTGGAGACTGGATGATCTTTAGGACCTCACTTTTGCTCAGTACGTTGGGAATGCTCGTGTTTTTCTTTGGCCTTTGGATGTCGTAATATTCCCTTGGCATTTTCAGTGCATGTTCGTAATAGGCCTTTATGGCGTTGATGAGCTGATTCTGGTAGCTTTCGCTGATGTGGTTTTTCTTGATGAGCTCGTACACAAACCCTTCAATGTCTTCTTTGCTGACCTGCTTGAGATCCCTGTGCATAAACTTCCCCAGAAAAACGGAGAACATTTTCTTGTATACCTTAATACTTGATTCGCTGTACTGCTTCAGGACCAGTGCCTTTTCCAGTTCATAAAGGGCACCTATAGCATCCTGGGTCAAGGATACTGTCCGCACAGGTGTGAAATCGATGCTTTCTTTGATTTTATGGTTGTCGCCGCATATTGTTTTTAAGGCCTTGAAGTTTTCATCGGTATTTACGACCGACCATAATTTTTGGTTTGGATGCCAAAAACTGCCATCCATTTTCTTTAGGGCATTCCTTATTTCGATCAGTTCGTACGGAATGAACACCTTGATGCGCTTGGCTTGTTTAAGGGGACGGTATATGATCGGTTGCATAGTTGCTGGTTATAAAATGAGGTGGAATCATAATAAAAGTACTTAAAAAAGGGCAGGCAGACAGGGTGTTTTAAAAATAACAGTATATTAACCGTTAGAAACGACTAGTCGTAAAAACTTTATTGACAAGAGGTTAAATGGGTAAATTGATGAGTAAACATAAAAGAAAGGCATGAAATGTAAGATATGTAGCAATATCCTTATGGGCAGAAGTGATAAACTGTTCTGCTCCGTGAAGTGCAAAAACTACTACCATGTCAACCTTAGGAAAGCAACGGCCGTTGTGGTAAAGGAGCTGGATGCCATTCTGCATAGAAACAGGAGCATCCTGTTGGAGGTCATGGGCAAAAGGAAAGTCCAGTGTACCGTACCACGGGTGGTGCTCGAAAAGAAAAATTTTGTGTTCCAGTACCATACGCACCTGCATACAAACAGTAAGGGAAAAATCTATCATTACCTCTATGATTTTGCGTGGATGGAATTTTCAAATGACGAAATATTGATCGTAAGGAAAACGAAGACGAGAGAAAAATGATCGGATTTTAAGGGATCGTCTTAATCCACTTAAAAAACTTTGTTTATGTATAGGTGTTGTTTTTTAATAAGAAATGGAGAGTTCATTGGATTTTTCGAGAAGCCACATTATAAATACATCCTTATCGAGTGGCATGATCATAGGTAAAGATAAAGTTCGTTTTAAATTTATATTTCATTACTTTTATAGCACAAAATTTAATGTTTAACCAAGACATCAAGCTGCATACGGTTTGCATACGAAAGTGCATACGTTTTTGTAAAATAAACAGCTGGGAAGCCCTGTAAAACAGGGAGTTGAAATTTCAATCTTCGAACTCATAACCCGAAGGTCACTGGTTCGAGTCCAGTTCCCGCTACTAGTAATATAAGGCCTTTCAAGAAATTGAAAGGCTTTTTTTATTTGATAATATGAATGATAACTTAACAAACGAATTCTTTGGTATCGGCATCCAAAACGGTAAAACACCAGAAAATTTAGGAGTGCTTTGGCGCTCAGCCCAAAATATGGGAGCAAGTTTTATTTTTGCTATCGCTAACCGCTATGCTAAGCAAGCTTGTGATACCCATAATGCTGTAAAATCTATGCCTTATTTTCATTATGAAACTTTCAATGACTTTTTTAAAAATCTACCAAAAGGAGCTAGGGTAGTTGGTGTAGAGTTAGATAAAAATGCAGAAGACTTAGAAACATTTCATCATCCAAGACGTTGTGTTTACCTATTGGGAGCAGAAGACCACGGATTATCAAAACAAGCTATTGAAAAAAGCCACTTTTTAATAAAGTTTAAATCACAATTAAGTCTAAATGTTGCTGTTGCAGGCAGTATTGTAATGTACCATAGAAGTATTGTTAAACCTAGGATTTAAAGTTAATAATATATTGTAACTGTTAGAATTTTTATAAAAAAAAGAGCTGCTTAATCTATTATATTTAATTTAGTGCTAAATTGTGAAAAATCATAACATTGTAAAAACCGTAACCTTTTTAAATTCGTATTATATTTTGGTACGGTTAAGAGTGTTATACCACCCAAAGCTAAACTAGATGATAGAGGTAATTACAAAAAAGAAGAATTGGAACGAGGCTATTGGTTTAGTTAAGGATTCCGATTTCTATCACACATATTATTATCATGATTTATCAAAGAAAAGTAATGAGATTCCTACTTTAATAAAATACTCCGATAAATCCTCTTATGTTCTGCTTCCACTTTTGATAAGGGAAATAGAAAATTCTGAATATAAAGATGCAACTTCCGTGTATGGTTATGCAGGTTTATTAAGTGTGATCGATGATTCCAGTTTCAGTAATGAAAAATTTCAAGATGAGTTAAAACAGTACTTTTTAGAAAATAAAATAGTCTCTGTTTTTTCAAGGCTACACCCTTATTTAAAAAATCAAGAAACTATTTTAAAGGGCTTAGGAACCTTTGTTAACCCTGGAAGTGTTATTTATGTAGATCTTACAGAATCGTTAGAAAATCAACGAAAACAATACAGTAGTAGACTTAAAACATACCTTAATAAAGACAGGACAGAATGTACTGTGTTTACAGGAGAATCGGCAAGACATATAAAGGAGTTTATGAGATTGTATTATGAAAATATGCGACGTGTAAATGCTAACGAAAGTTATTTTTTTGACGAAAGCTATTTTTATAAACTGTTAAGCAGTCCAGATTTTGAAACCGAATTGCTATTGTGTAAGCGCAATGATACCAATGAAATACTGGGAGGAGCCATTTTTATTAAAAAAGGAAATATTGTGCAATACCACCTTTCTGGTTTAGGAAATGAATACTTAGACGTCAACCCAATTAAATTGATTATTGACCAAATGCGAATAAAAGCTACTAAAGAAGGTTATGAGGTATTCAATCTTGGTGGTGGCAGGTCTAATAAACAAGATTCGCTTTATGCATTTAAGAGAAGTTTTTCCAAAAACTCTGAACCTTTTTTACTTTGGAATTACATTGCAGATGAAGATGCCTATCAAAAATTATTAGAAAGACAGAAAGAGGTGGAAACTAGTGTCGATTTTGAGGTTGATAAAGAATTTTTTCCTGCTTATAGACGATTGTTAATCAAGTAGAATTTATAACTGTGATTCAACATAATCCTTTCTTGTCCTCAACCTTCAAAAGATTATGGTTGAAACATTTCAATAAAGCTGAAAGTAAAATTAGAGATTTTAGCTTTATTACAGATCTTTCATTTATAAAACATCCTCAATTACCATTTCACTATAACATTGGAAAAACCCACTCAAAAGGGATTAGTTACAGCACAACCAACAAGTCAAATGAAACTTCAAAACAGAACACGCTTCTAATTTACGATGTGCCAACCTATTTTAACATCGATACTTCAGAAAACTTAGAGAATGTAGAATGCTACAAATCCAAGCAATATCCTGGCTATTTAATTGAGGTGGAAAAATTTAAGAGCCTCAATGATTATATGCTGTCCCATTTCAGCAAAAACAGCAGAAATAAAAACAACAAATACAAAAGACGCTTAGAAACATCATTCAATATAAATTATAAGATGCATATTGGAGATATCTCTAAATCTGAATATGATTTTATCTTTAGTGAATTTAGAAGATTGTTAGAAAAACGCTTTACAGACAAACAAGTAAGTAATAATAATCTCAACGAAAAAGAATGGAATTTTTATTACGATGTAGCCTATCCTCTAATAGTTGAAAAAAAAGCAGCACTTTTTGTGGTTTATGACAACGATAAACCTATAGGTGTAACCTTATGCTATCTTTCACAAAACATACTTTTTGATGCAATCACGGTTTTTGATATCGATTATTTTAAATTCCATTTGGGATCCGTTACCATTATGAAATTAATAGAATGGTGTATAGAAAATGAAATGAAAACCTTCGATTTTTCTAAAGGCCATTTTGAATATAAGACACGTTGGTGTACCCAATCCTATAATTTTGAATATCATATTTACTACAACAAATCATCAGTTAAATCTAAGTTCGTTGCAGTTGCATTAAAACGTTTTTATGATTTTAAGCAAAAGCTGAGAGAAAAAAATATAAACGATAAATTACATAGACTTACCTATAAGTTCAAAAATAAAAAGACCACAAGTTCAAAACATATTAGCTATACGTTTACAGATAATGTTGAAGAAAATGTTGAAATATCTTCAGAGATAAATTTTAAGAATGAAGAAAACAATATGTTGAGATTAATGATTTTTGAATTCTTATATCTTTACGAAGAAGAATATAATGAAGTAAAATTATTTAGTTTGAATGAGCATAACAATCAATATTTAATAAAAGGAAAAACAAAATCAATGCTTGCGACTATTGAAAATTAAGTTTAAACTAACCCGTAATACCCAAAGCTAATTGCTGTTTAACTCACTTCAATTTTTAATCTTTTTACCAATAGTTTACATGCTCTATTGGTTTGCTGTCTCTTATACACATCTGACGCTGCCGAC
>CAJXVG010000164.1 GCA_913061495.1 uncultured Winogradskyella sp. | reverse complement strand
CGAGATCAGCCTCGGTCTCGTGGGCTCGGAGATGTGTATAAGAGACAGTTCTAAAGCTGTCTCATGATTATTGTTTTTTGCACTTACTTCGGAGAGGAGTTTTCCTGACTGTGCTTCAGATGACTTTAAGTTATATTCTTTTGAAATATTAAGCGCTTTTTTTAAGCTGTTCTCTGCTGCTGAAAGCTGATTAAGTTTAAGTTGCAACTGTCCAAGATTAATGTAAGACGAAGCAATGTAAAACTGGTCATTGAGGTTTATGGCTTTCTCCATAGCCTCTTTTATAATTGGCTCAGCATCTTTATAATTTTCTTTTTTAAGATAAATACTTCCAATGCTATTATAACAGATAACCCGCCCAATTTCTGAGTTTATAGCGTTGTTGTAATCTAAGGATTTTTCATAGTTATTAAGTGCAGCATCTAAGTTACCTTTGGCTTCTTCGGCATAACCAATGTTGTGATAATTGATGGCCAACCCTAGTTTGTTATCAGCGGCTTTTTCTATTTTAAGAGACTTGTTGAATTGGGTAATAGCTAAATCGTATTGTTCTAATGCTAAGTATATATTGCCAATACTATTTTGTGAAACCGCAATGTTATAACTAACGGTTTTTGATGGTTGTTTTACATTGTAGGCAATTTTTAAAGCTTCTGTATGGTAATCTAATGCAAGTTTAATAATGTCCATGCGTCGGTAAGCAACACCAATCATATTAAGGCTAACAATTCTGAGTTCGTCACTATTGGCTTTATCTGCTAACTCTTTTGCTCGTTTATGTAAATCTATTGAGGTCTCATAATTTGAAATATTTCTTTGTATAACTCCAAGTGCATTAAGTGCATAGCTAGAGCCTTCATTATAATTTTTGGCTTTTGAAGCAGTCAAAAAACGTTTCATTTTTATGCTATCGCGTTCAAAAACCTTTAGTTCATTTTCAATTAAATGAAACTCTGAAGGTTCACTCTCAAGGATTCTCTCTAGAGCTAAATCAAAATTAGAATCTTGAGCAAAAATTACCGAAAAAGATATTGACAGGAGTAAAGTAATGAGACATTTAAATCCATAGGCTTGATTTCTTAAAGTTACCATCAGTTACAATTTTTCAAGAAAATCAGATTTGCGTTGTCTTGCTACAGGGATTTTATGGTTGCTGTCCATAACAACGTAGCCTTCACTCTTAATAAATTCCTTGATTTTGTTGAGGTTTATAATGTAAGAGTTGTGGATTCTAAAAAAGTAATCTTCTGGTAAAATGGCATCAATTTCCTTTAGTTTTTTGGTTACTACGAGTTTCTTTTGATTCTGAAGAAAAAGTGTGCTGTAATTTCCATCGGATTCCACATAAATAATATCATCTACATCTAAGAAAATTAGTTTGCCGTCTGTATTAATGCTAATACGTCTTTTATCGAATTTTGAATTGAATTTAGATAAAATGTTTTCTAGCTTATGGCTGTTTAGCGACTGGTCTGAGGTTTTTTTTATTTTGTCAATAGTTTCTCTTAAATCATCAGAATCTATGGGTTTTAGAAGATAATCTAATGCATCGTGCTTTAGTGCTTTTATGGCATATTCATCGTATGCCGTTGTAATGACTACTGCAAAACTGATGTGCTCAAGTTTTTCTAAAAACTGAAAACCGCCAATGGTTGGCATTTGTATATCTAAAAACAAACAATCTGGTGTGTTTTTATCTAAATATTTTAGAGCTTCTTCGGGTTTTGTAAAGGATTCGGTAACTTCAATTTCATCACTAAAGTTACTGAGCTCCCAAATTAAACCTTGGATGGCCTTTGGCTCATCATCTACAATTACTGCTTTTAACATCTTAGGATAGGATTAATAGTTATAAATATATAGAATAATATTACTGGGAAACACCAATTATGTGTGTGATGTATAATTTTATGTATAACATGTCAGAATTTTAATTAAGATCTAATATTGCGCTTACGCTTATCTAAATGTGAAGCCAGTTATACAGTTTTTGCAGCCAGTTATACATTTCCCACCTCGCACTAAGACTTTATTTATGATATTTGATTCGTCAAACTGACCAAAAAAAGTATAAGTGAATTGAGGGTTCACTAAATGGTTAACACCATTGTCAGTAAAATCAGATTTTCAATTTTGAACTCTGATTTATTAAGTGTTAGTTTTAATATAATGCAATTTTAGAGTTGTTTTTATTAAACTTAGTTAGTTATTAGGGGAAAAAGAGTGTTTGTGAAAACGCTCTTTTTTGTTTTCTTATATCTCTAAATTCTTAATATGAAAACTTCCAATAAACACAAAGCATTAAAGGTTCTTTAATAGGTTTATTCTTACATATAAAATTTTTAATTTAAAATTTAAATATCTAATAATCAGTTGTTTGAATTAAAAACTTATTGTTGCTAGTTTTAATGGTAGCTTATAACGTTTGTTAAAAACTTGTTGACAACGTTTACAAAATCCTCTTTTATTTTAAAATACAATTACCAATCTTTGTTCAAGGCTAAACAAAAAAATTCTGAATTTTTGACTCAGGAAATGTTTTGAAAAATCAATTTTTAAAACGCACGCCTTTTAGTCCTCTAAAGGAAAAATTATAACACGTTTTTACGGAATTATTGGATAAATAATGAATGGTTAAAAATCATTCTAATGACTTTCTAGTCTTTAAACTAAAACAAAGGAATTATGGAAACAAAACAATTGGAGATTACACAAATTATTAAAAGAGATTACGAAACAAGTCCATTTGTTTTAAATAAAATTTCTAATGCCGTAGAAAAAGCGATGATGTCTGTGGGCAGTGGTACTAAAGAAGATGCAAATACAATTTCTGTAAATGTTTTAAAAGAATTATTGGATAGAAAAGGTAGAGACCATAATTATCTGCCAACTGTAGAAGAGGTACAAGATCTTGTTGAGATTAAATTAATGGATAGCCAGTTTTTGGATGTTGCAAAAGCCTATATCTTATATAGAGATGAACAAGCGAGAAACCGAAAAACAAATATTTTTGAAAAGCGAATTAACCTAAAACCATACGAATATCCTGCGCTTAATGAGTATGTAGATGCCATTAGACATAGCTATTGGATTCATTCGGAATTTAATTTCACAAGTGATATCCAGGATTTTAAGACAAGACTTACCATTGTAGAGCAAAATGCTATTAAAAACACAATGCTGGCTATTTCACAAATAGAAGTAGCTGTAAAATCTTTTTGGGGAGACATTTATCACAAAATGCCTAAGCCAGAAATTGGATCTGTAGGAGCAACATTTGCAGAAAGTGAAGTACGTCACCACGATGCTTATTCGCATTTATTGGAGATACTTGGACTTAACAATGAGTTTAAAAGATTAAAGAAAAAGCCAGTAATAATGAGACGTGTCCATTATTTGGAAACGGCTCTCAAAAATGCTAAAAGCGAGGATAATAAAGAATATGCAGAATCTATTTTATTGTTCTCTCTATTTATAGAGCACGTGTCTTTGTTTTCTCAGTTCTTAATAATCATGGCTTTTAACAAGCACAGAAATATGCTTAAGGGTATTTCTAATGTGGTTGAAGCAACTTCAAAAGAAGAGCAAATCCATGGAGATTTCGGAATTGATATTATCAGAATCATTAAAGATGAAAACCCAACATGGTTTGGTGAAGAGCACAATACTATTGTAAAAGGAATGTGTGAAGAAGCTTTTGAATCTGAAAGCAAAATCATCGATTGGATTTTTGAAGCCGGAGAACTAGATTTCTTACCTAAAGAAGTGATTAATGAATTTATTAAAAACAGATTTAATAATTCATTAGAGAGTATAGGCATAGAAAAAGTATTTGATGTAAATGAAACATTGTTAGAGCAAACCGATTGGTTTGACGACGAAATAATAGGAACAAAACATGGAGATTTCTTCGTAAAGCGTTCCATCAACTATGCAAAAAGAACCAAAAGTGTAACACCAGACGACTTATTTTAATCAACCATGAACGACAGAACAAACTTAGACCTCGAAAACAAAGTGAATTTAGAAACTCCTAAAGCATCTAGCCATGATGATTTAATTAAAGCTAGAAAAGAAGCCATTAAAGATGCAAAGGCAGAGCCAGAAATAAAATGGTTAACCGAGCACAGTCGTCAATTTTTGTCATCTGGTTATCTTACAGAAGATACCACTCCTGAGCAAAGAATTAGAGAGATTGCAGATAGAGCTGAAGAGATTTTAAAAATCGATGGTTTTGCAGACAAATTTTATGGATATATGGCAGAAGGTTATTACTCTTTAGCTTCGCCAGTATGGTCTAACTTTGGTAAAAAACGCGGTTTACCAATTAGTTGCTTTGGTTCGCATATTTCTGATGACATGGGAGATATCCTTTATACACAATCAGAAGTAGGTATGATGTCTAAGTTAGGTGGTGGCACTTCTGGTTATTTTGGTAAGCTTCGTCATAGAGGTGCACCAGTTAAAAATAACGGAGAATCGTCAGGTGCTGTTCACATCATGCAATTGTTTGAAAAAATGGTAGATGTAGTAAGTCAAGGTTCTGTGAGAAGAGGTCGTTTTTCTCCGTACTTACCTATTGACCATCCAGATATTCACGAGTTTTTAGAAATAGGAACGGAAGGAAATCCTATACAAGAGTTAACTCATGGTGTTACTGTGGGTAATGAGTGGATGCAAGAAATGATTGATGGTGATACTGATAAAAGAGCGATTTGGGCAAAAGTGTTGCAAAGAAGAGGCGAAATAGGATATCCTTATATTTTCTTTAAGGACAATGCTAACAATACAGCTCCAGATGTATATCAGGATAAAAATCATGAAATCTACGCAAGTAATTTGTGTTCAGAAATAATGTTACCTACAAACGACAGATGGTCTTTTGTATGTGTATTGTCTTCTATAAACTTATTGCATTATGATAAGTGGAAAGATACTGACGCTGTTGAAACTATGGTGTATTTCTTAGATGCCGTTTTAGAAGAATTTATTACAAAATTAGAAGTATATAGAGATTCACCAGATAGAGATGATAGACAGACATTCCTATTTATGGAAAAGGCTTATAATTTTGCTAAAGAAAATAGAGCTTTAGGAATGGGAGCTTTAGGATGGCACTCCTTATTACAATCTAAAATGTTGAGTTTTGATAGCCAAGAAGCGTTTGATTTAAATAGTGAAATATTTAAAACCATTAAAGCAAAATCAGTTAAGGCATCAGAAGAACTGGCAAAATTATTTGGTGAGCCAGACGTGTTAAAAGGTTACGGAAGACGTAATACTACTTTAAATGCTGTGGCACCTACAACATCTTCTGCATTTATTTTGGGGCAAGTATCACAAGGTATTGAGCCAATTTGGTCTAATAGTTATGTAAAAGATATCGCAAAAATTAAAACAACGATAAAGAATCCTTATTTAGTAGAACTTTTAGAGGAAAAAGGAATGAATACACCAGAAATTTGGAGAAGTATTCGAGATTACGATGGTTCTGTACAACACTTAGAAGGGTTAACAGATCATGAAAAAGATGTGTTTAAAACCTATTCTGAAATAGACCAAATGACCATCATTTATCAGGCAGCAAACAGACAGAACCATATAGACCAAGCTCAGTCCTTGAACATAATGGTGCATCCAGATATGCCAGTTAAAGACATTAATAAAATTTATGTTACGGCATGGAAATTAGGAGTAAAATCATTGTACTATCAACACAGTATGAATGCTGCCCAAAAATTTAAGCAGAAGAAGGAATGTACTAGTTGTGAAGGGTAAATTCTAGTAATAATGATAGTGTAAATTAAAAGCCACTCTATATATGGGTGGTTTTTTAAAGCAAAATTTATAAGTGTTAAAATTAATGTAACACTCTAAAATTAAGTGTTTTACGTGTTATTTGTATGGAAGTTACTGATTAATTTCTCTTTGTGACATTAACATATATAGATACTTAAATAAAGTTTAATTATATAAAAAATGGAGAGTAGAAAAAAGAAATAAAAAAAGGAACATCGTGAAATATTCCTCTTGGTTTTTCATTACAATATTCGGGGTCGCATCCAAATAAAAATGTAATTAATAAGAATTGAGATTTACTCATCTCCTATTTTGTTCTACAAAGAAACAAAATTTGAATTCTTCTACCAAGTTAAATATTTCCTCACTTAATTAAACAGTTGAAAAGACATATAGAATAAGACTTTATGACCCTTATTTTTTATTAACTGTTTTTATACTTATTAACAATTAGAGTTGTAAATCAAAAAACACACACTCTATACATTAAAATTAATTATGATCGGAAATTATATAATTTCAATTAACCAATTGGCTGATTTCTCTAAAGCAACGGATGCTAAAAAGAGAAGAATAATAAAACAACAAAAAGAACCTAATAAGTTTAGAATTGCTTATTATCAACTTGCTAAAGCACGAATGAAAAAGACTGTTGAAAATCATGGAGATTTAGAACCTATTTTTAAAGGAATTGATGAATTGTTATCGCGAAAGCCAATAAAGCCAAGACAAACTAATGATAAAATGGTATCCTTGGAGGCATTGAATAGATTTATTAATCTAAAATTACCAAGTTTACTATGTGATTTTCAGCATGAAGTGATAAAAAAGCCAAAGATTAAATCAATAATCTTAAATGGTGTTGAAATTATTATTTCTCCTGACGTCATAATCTGTCTCTTATACACATCTGACGCTGCCGACGACTCCTTACGTGTAGAT